>JAHRXB010000222.1 GCA_019104905.1 Bdellovibrio sp. | reverse complement strand
GTATTTGGCTCAGGGACTTTTGATCTCGGTAATGACCCGACGGCAGCAGTTGAGTATGCAATTTGCGATGCTCTCAGGTCTTTTGCCGACAATATTGTTGTCAGGATTTATCTTCCCTGTCGAGCATATGCCCAGCTTTTTCTACTATTTTACGATGTTATTGCCGGCGCGATGGTTTATTAAAATCAGCCGCGAACTGTTCTTGCAAGGGGCCACGATTGCCGAGATCTGGCCGTCCTTTTTAGCTTTGTGTGTTTTGTTGATGGTGATGATCTTATTGGCCACGCGAAAATTCAAAAAGGATGTCGAACCATGAAAACGCTTTGGGGGTTTATAAAAAAAGAATTCTTGCAAACGCTTCGTGACACGCGGATGCGGATGCTTTTGTTTGTGGCGCCTTGTGTGCAGTTGACCATATTTGGGGTGGCGTTATCAACGGAGGCTAAAAATATCAGATTGAGTTTGGTCGGAGCCCCTCATGACAGTGCCCTTCAAAGCCTTCATCGCAGGGCTTTAGCTTCGGGATGGTTCATTCCTGCCGTGGTTTCAACGTCAGATCCCTTTGAACAGATTCAAAAGGGCGAAGCGGATGCGGTTCTTGTTGCTCCGTCAGGTGGCTTAGAAAAAAGTTTGGGGCGCAAAGAGGGGCGGGTGCAACTTTTGGTGAATGCGACCAATGTGACCCGAGGACAAAGTATCGAAAGGTATTTTCTAAACATCTTGAGTGCGGAATTTCCGGATAAGACTCCTCTGCATTTTGATGTTCGTGTTCTATACAATCCCGCCTTGCGGACGGCCCATTATCTTGTTCCCGGCGTGATGAGTCTTTTGGTCTGTCTGATTACGATTCTTTTAACCAGTATGTCTGTGACCAAAGAAAAAGAGCTGGGCACATTTGAAACTTTGATTGCGGCTCCTCTTCTTCCTGAGGAGGTGATCTTTGGAAAGACCATTCCCTTTGTTCTTTTGGGGATGAGCAATATTCCCTTGATCCTTGGGGTGGCAGTGACGTTGTTTGGAATGCCGTTGCGGGGGAGCTTATGGATTTTACTATTTTCGGCTTTTGTCTTTGTTTGTTGTACGGTGGGGATAGGTCTTTTCATTTCGACCATCGCAAAAAACCAACAGCAATCGATGATGGGCGGATTTTTATATCTTTTTCCGTCGGTGTTGCTTTCGGGCTTGGTCTTTCCGGTCGAGAATATGCCATGGGTCCTAAGGATCGTTTCTTATTTAAATCCCCTCACATACTTCATTGAACTCCTTCGCAATATAATGCTTAAAGGGGGGGATGCGCGCCTCATCATATTTAACTTATTGATTCTCATGACTATGGCCACTGTCGCGATCACAGCCAGCTGGAGTCGCTTTAAAACAACCTTGTCTTGAGAGGGCCTATTTGGGGGCCACGAGGGTGGGCGGCGGGGTGGCTTTATTGGGGGCCTTGAGGTTTTGTTGCCCCCAGATATAGCCCACAAAATAAGCAACACAGCCGATGAGGGCGAAAAACATCCATTTTTTAAGGCGGCGATACAGTATTGCTTTCATTTTTTTGATTTTTACCCGTTGACAATAGAGGGTGGCAACTGTAATTTTGGTTTCTCTTTTAGAGCGCGGGAGTAGCTCAGTTGATAGAGCGTCGCCTTGCCAAGGCGAAGGTCGCGGGTTTGAGCCCCGTCTCCCGCTCCAAATAAAACCGCCCATACGGCGGTTTTATTATTTGTGGGCTCGTCCGAAACTCCCTAGATTTTACCGAATATTCTCTCTCAATCTAATAACGAAACTGAAACAAACCTCCGCACTGAACGGCATCTTTGAGTTCCGGGGTGGGGGTGCAGTTTTGCAGAAGAGCGTCGCGTACTTCCTTGTAGCTCCATGAAGGATTTTGCGACCAGATAAGGGCTGCGGCACCAGCTATGTGTGGCGTCGCCATGGAGGTTCCGCTGGAGTATCCGTATTTTTTTCCGGTGATGGTGCTGAGAATAGATTCACCGGGAGCTGCAATATGGACGGTCTTTTTTCCCCAATTAGAGAAAGTAGAAAGATCTCCATGCAGATCCACGGCCGCAACTGAGACGATATTATCGAGTTCGAAACCGGCTGGATAAGTTGGAATTAGATCGTTGTCGACCGCCTCATTGCCTGCGGCTGCAATCAGAAGAATGCCTTTATCGCGGCAACGTGCGATGGTCTCTTTAAGAAGGGCACTGTCGCTGCGTCCGCCCCAACTCGCGTTTATAATCTGCGCTCCGCGTGCAACCGCATAGTCAAAGGCACGAATGGCTGCTTCGGTACTGCCGCCTCCATTTGAACCGATAAAGCGAATAGGTATTAGGGAAATATTCCAGTTCATTCCCGCGACGCCAATGTCGTTGTTGGGTTTAGCGGCAATGATTCCGGCAATATGAGTGCCGTGGTGATGGAAGTCCATGGCATTGCCGGTGTTTTCATAGGCGTTCCAGCCGAAGACGTCATCAATATAACCGTTGTTATCGTCATCAATGTTATTTCCGGGGATCTCATTTGTATTGACTGCAATTTGAGTGTGTAGATCCTCGTGTTCGTAATCAACACCCGTATCAATGATGGCAACTCTCGTCTGAGAGCTGCCGCGACTTTGGTTATCCCAGAAAGATTCAATATTGATTTGTTCTAAGGCCCACTGATCGCCGACAAGGGGATCCGAGGTTCCGATGAAATTCAAATTTAGTGGGGTAAAGATTCCCCAGGAGCTTTCTTCTTCAAAGTATACATTGGCGACGGGACTAAGTCCGGAAAGAGAAAATGGATCATGACATTGAAGTTTGAAAATGTCTCCGCCAAGGTGAGGATTAAGAACTGAGGACTGGCAGCCGGAAATATTTTGCAACAGGGTTTTGTCGGAAGCCCGAACCAGCCACGGTGAAGAGGCGAAGGCGCAGGAAGGAAGGGTTATCAACTGGAGGGTTGTTAGTAGAATGGATAACATTGTATTCGCCTTTCTCTCGAGGGGGCTGGTCTAAACGAAGTATCATTTTATTGTTCCAATCGGGCAAGGCTATTCTAGATAGCTATTCGCATTAGATGATCGTAATCACTACTAATCTAAGGTCCTGAGGCTCTACTAAGTGCCAATTTCCTATGTTCGCGAGAAGGCCTCGGTTATACTTGAAGGACTGGTTTGGGAGGCGCTTCGATGATGAGATGGCTTTTATTTGGTTGTTTGTTTGTTCTAGGATGCACGAACACTTCTCAACAGCGGGGAATTTCTAAAAGCCCTGATCAGGAAGTTCTAGAAAAGCTTTATGCCACGGAAGTGCAAAAAGATTTCTTGGAATATCAGCTCAAAGAGCTTTCACATAAAAGAGACCTTAAAGAAAGAAACAGCGGCGGTGAGTTGCACAGCATCGAATTGGATCAGCTTCGGGATGAAGAAGCCAAGATGCAAAAGCAAGTCAGCTCTTTGAACGCCAAAATCGTCGACTACAAACAACAGTCAAAATCTCACAATCGGTTTTCTGAACCTCAAGCTTTGGAGGTCTGGTTTGATCAGCCTTGGCGTCAGCATCACGATGAAGTGATCGTACATGACCTGGAAGAGTTTCCACTTTATCAGGGAAAACCTATTCGTCGTATTTCCCTTTCAACTAGCACGGCTCACACCGTCTTTCTGCAAATGACGAACTACGTTTTGAGTTGGGATCTTAAGAAACTCGCGTTCCGAGGACAGCCTCTTGAGGATAGAGAGTTCAATGAACTTACGACCGAGGTGAGCTGTGATAAAGATATCAAAGTTCATGGCTGGCTTAAGGCGACCAAAGTGACAGCGGGAAGCTCCTACACGTTTAGATGGTATGACTCTAAGTTTGATGGGGCCCCGAAGCCTCTTTTGCAGATCAATGATCCGGAAACCCGTTGCACGGTGAAATTTGGTAAGGATAAAAATCATCTCAATTACGGATTTGATCTCATCCCAGAGCAGGCGGAATTGGCTAAGTTATTTAGTCCCGAAAAAAAAGGCGAAATTTGCTTTTTGCCACAAACGGCGGGACAAAGTGGGACGGTGAGATTTTTCTTGGATGCTCAACATAAGCAGACCACATGCCCTATCGGAATTGATCAGTATAAGACTCTCGAAGATCCCAAAGAGGGTCTGAATGCCAAAGTTAGAATGCTCATTGGGAAAGACCTTAGTGATGCGTATATCAAAAAAGGCAATCCGCTGGAGCCTCTAGATTTTTCAAGAGCCCCTAAGCTGGATGCCATTCTGATTAGCTATCTGGTATTCCGTGCGGACTTCAGTGGGCAGGTGTTGATGCAAGCGCTGAAGTATCACGCTGATCGAGGCACTTTCATTCGTATCGCCGTTTCTGATGTGATTTCCTTAGGAAAAGATCGTCAGATGCTTTTTGATTTTCAGGCGAAGTATCCCAACGTGAAGCTTCTTTTTTATAAGTACAAACCTGAGGGAAAAGGACTTAAAGATTGGTTGAATAGCTTCCATCGTACAAATCATATTAAATTCTTTATGACCTATTCGGCTTCACAAGATTCGGCCAATGCTGTGATTCTTGGAGGACGGAATATTCACGATGGATTTATCTTTGATCAACCGGTCTCAAACTATATCTCAAACACGACGGTTGTTAAGTATGGTGAAAAAGGGGATGAGGCCTGGGCACGTTGGGAGGATTTTGAAACTCTCTTTGTTTCGCGAAGCCTGATTCATCGTTTTATGGGGCAGTTCTTCGCGGTCTTTCATTCCGATTACGAAAAGTTCTTTATTAGACCTTTCTCGGTGGTGATTGAAACCGGAATGCCTTTGGATTCCGAATATCTGAATTTGCAGGACAACGAAATCCATCTAAGGTCGCTTGTGTCAGTTCCTTTTAAGGACGACATGCTTTTGGAAAGAACTTATGTGAAGCTCTTTGATTCTGCCGAAAGATCCATCAAGATTTCGACTCCTTATTTCAATATCACAGATACGATGCTCTCGGCCATTGAAAGAGCTGCGGACAGAGGAGTGAATATTGAGCTTATCACTCGTCTGGATCTCAAAGGTGATACGGCGGACATCATCCTCAGTGACGTAAATAAAAAATCAATCAATAAGATCTACAAAAAGATCAAGGTTTATGAATACACCACCAAAGGGAAGATTTTGCATTCCAAACTGATTGTCGTGGATGATGACTTTGTTTTGATGGGTTCGGTGAACATGAATCTTAGAAGCTTCTTCCATGATATCGAGAACAGCACGATGATCTATGGAAGAGGCTTTAATAGAAGGATCAATAACTTATATGAAGAGTACAAAAAGGAATCGCGACTGCTGACGGAAAAACAACGTACGGTGTGGTGGAAGTCGATCGTCATTAAAGTGCTCGGCACGGCTCTCTAAAAAAAAGAAATCCCCGAGGAAATTCAGTGGGCTGATCAATTAAGTTCAGGGACCACCAAGTTCAACGGGGATAACGAATTGGCTATCAAGATCTCTGGAGAAACCCAACACGAAGTTGGAAGTTCAGCGGAGCAAGATAATCAATCCGAAGTCAGGATAAAATAGAAAAATCCCACCGTAAAGGTCCCTGGTAAAATAACAAGAAATCAGGGGTTCAAATCCGTATCTACTTTTATTCTCGAGGGCGAACTTCCAGCATTTCTATGTGAAAGATCAAATTGGAGTGAGGTTTAATGTGTTGTCCGATTTGGCGCTCGCCGTAAGCCAGGTCAGAAGGAACAAAGAGGGTGCGTTTACCGCCTTCCTTCATGCCCATAACTCCTTGGCTGAGTCCTACGATCACCTTCTTTGATCCCACCACAAACTCGAAAGGGCGTCCGTGATTGAAAGAGGAATCAAACTTGGTTCCGTCTTCAAGAAAGCCTTCGTATTGAATGAAACACAAAGCCCCCTTAAGGGCTTCTTTGCCAGTGCCAAGGACAGTGTCGGTGATTTTAACTTCTGTTGAGTTCATGGGGTGACTAATCCAAACGGAAAAGAGCAAATTTTAAGTAGCGCAGTTCTTCCATAGCTAGTGGATAGGGGTGATCGACGGGTTGTGCTCCGAAATAGACTAGTGTCGCCCGTTTGCGAGCCCGAGAAAAAGATTCTTGGCAAATCTCCATGAATTCTTGTGAAGAAATATGGCTGGAGCAGGAACTGGCAGCAAATAAACCCTCAGAGTTTACAAGTTTTATTGAGTTCGAAAAAACTTTGGTATAGGCGGCTTTAGCCTGTTCGACGGACTTTTCATTGGGAGCAAAGCTTGGGGGATCAGTGATTACCAGATCGTATCTCTTTTTTTCAAGAATTTGTTTTTCAAGATAATCAAAGGCATCCGCAGCAATATCGTGGTGAGTTGTGGGAAGATTATTGATCTTAAAATTTCTTTCGACAGCTTCGATCGCAACCTTGGCGATATCGACGCTGGTGACTTCTTTGGCTCCACCTTTAGCTGCAAAAAGAGAAAATCCGCCTGTGTAGCTAAATAGGTTCAGCACTGTTTTTCCAGAGGAGAAATGCTGAATAATTTTTCGATTGTCTCTTTGATCTAGAAAGAAACCAGTTTTTGCGGCGTCGCGAATGTTTGACGCAAAAAGAACACCATTTTCTAGGAATTGGACCTCGGGGGCTAAAGTTCCCACGATATTGACGCCTTTTTCGGATTCATCGTTGCGACGTTTCAGATAGACGCATTTTATGTGAGGATAGACGGCTTGAATTTTCTCAGCAATGGCTTTGGCATTCCAAACTTTTTCCATAATAGGGTGGTCGTGTTTGATGACGGCGGTGTCATTGTAGATATCAACAATCAAGCCTGGTAAACCATCTCCTTCGCCATTGATAAGACGAAAGGAGTTGGTGATCGAGAGGTCGAATGTCTTGCGTATTTCAAGGGCCTTACGCCATTGAGAATCGAAATATAGTTCGAGGGTGCGTTCAATGTTGTTGCGTCTAAAGATAGGCTCTTCAGTCAACAGAAGAACGCGAAAACGCAACTGAGTATCCGCTTGCCATATACCCAACGCTAAGGGCTCTCCCTTAAATTTAAGAAGACGAATTCCTGATTTTCCAGTGCGAGCCTCATCGAAACAATTAGCGAAGATCCAGCGGTGCCCTCGCTTAAGATGTTTTGTGACATCTCGTTTGAGGTCGACATGCTGAAGAGCTTCTTCCAAATGGATGGCTGCGGAAGTCATATTCAATTTCCCAGACATTGACTTAAACGAACTTGTGCCCCTTGAGTCTCTTGATCAAGAACCAATTCTACAACACATTTTTGAGAAAGCTGACGGGCTTGAGTTCTCCCTTTGTCGCAGGCGTCCAAGGATTCAAAATAAAAGGTCTTTCCGTCAAGGTCACTCACGCGACTGTCGACGAACATGACTTGGGGCACTTGAGGGTTGCAAAAGACGGTTCCAAAGGCGTTGCCGTCTTGTCCATAAAATCGATCCACCAAGGGAGTAATGCGCTTGGATTCAAAGACACGGAAGGTTCTTTCAGCAGAGTGCCCTTGAAGGGGCGTGAAAAGGCCCAAAATAGTCACTAAGAAGGTCGCAAAGCGCATATAATTCTCCTCG
>JAHRXB010000188.1 GCA_019104905.1 Bdellovibrio sp. | reverse complement strand
TATCTTAATGAGCGAGAAGTTCTTGTTCGGTCCGTGGATTTCAGTGGAACCGAAAAAGATTGGACGGTTGAAGTGAGAAGTGGTCCGGCCACGATGGTGTTGAGTCCTTTCGATATGGAAGTATCTTTGATGGATTAGTTGGTTGTTCTTTTGGTTAGAATTATATTTTTTGCTGCCACATTAAGGCTGCGTTCTTCGGGTGAACATGATGAGTCAGCCTTTTTATCGGGGTTCTTTGTTTGTGCATCGACTAAGTTTTCTTATGGAAAACCTTATCTGTAGCCGATTTAGGGGTATAACGCCGCCCATCAATTAACCAAATTAGAGAGATCTGCCGATAAGCACTCTTTTTTTTGGACTTTTATAATGCAATATCGTTCAATTTATTCTGAAAAATGTGGCCTGGAGTCCATTAGTTTTTGCGGACCTTGGACTCCGTGGCCGAAAACAAAACCAACCATCGCGAAAGGACGTTCAGATTGAAGTTGTTGTTGTATGGCTTATCCTCACCTGTGTTCTTTCCGATGGCAACAAATTATTTCCATGGAGATCGGAAAGCAGATGCAAACGGAAACAACAGAAGAGCAACATAATAATGATACTGAGGTCGTGATACCCTTGCACGTCGTGAATGAATTCACAACTCGTGAGGCCGTTGGGGATCTTGGACTTCCACTCATTAAGCATTATGCACAAAAATTTTCCCCCGAATTTATTCATCCTCTTATCGGCGGACTTTCGGTGGAACAATGGGATGACGTCTTAACTCACCTATGGTCGCCAGCTTGCCTTGCTGTCAGTGAATTTTGGGAACAGATTGGTATGGCTTCGTTCCTTTATCAAAATGGAGTGATTGATTTTCTATCCAAACGCGGTCATCGCTATGATCCTTTGGATAGCCATTCTACTTTTTTGGTGCGAATGATTGAAGAACAGGCAGATGCGGTTCAGATTTTTCTGAATCAGCAGTTGCAAGTTCACGCTCAAGAGATCAATGGTAAAACAATTCATGTGTTTGAAATGCCACCACCACAGGTCGCAGCCAACTTTGGAAATATCGTTCAAGCACATCTACGAGCGAATCTCGTCGGAAAGTTCTACGACTCTGGATATGGTAGCTATTGCACTGTTATGAAAGTCGCCTCTGAACGTGCGACCGGATTTATGGTAGACCACGGCTTGAAAATTCAATCTGAAACAAGAATTGGTCGCGATGAAAAACCGTTAATGCGTGAAGATCGAAAGTCAAAAACGGATACGATTTTGTATATTCCAGACAGTCAGCTTCTATGGGTAAGTTGCAATAAACAAGACGCTCAAATGTATGCCGACGTCGTTGCTTCTATTCTGTCGGGGCAGCCGCGCTCCTTAAGGCGCAAAGAATTCAAGTTGGATCAGTTTTTAGATAAGAACCTTAAGACGGTACTAGCACGAGTTGCTACAGAAATGAATATAGAGGGTATAGACTTACGCGCCTTTGTTTTCATTAATCCCCGAGGCGGACTGCAAACATTGCCAACTAGAAGAATCGGCTGCATTGCAGATTTTCTAATGGCTGAACCTGACGTTTCTCCCACCAGCCGTATGAAGGAAATCGCTTTCAAATTAAGACTTGGTGCTGACAGTAAAGACTACGGAACTGTGGTGCTTAAACCGGGTAGCATGAAGATCGGGAAAAACCTTGATCCTGCAATTGTTAGTCAGTTTCTCGCAGCAACTGGGGTATGGCAGTTGCGAGCTGACGCCTAGATGTTAAAATTTCTCGCTTCCAAAACAGCAAAATCCAGATTGTCGTGGGAACAAGTCATGTCGTCTGAGGAGTTTCGACACTTGGTCGAGCGCGGAGGATTATATGCGATCAATGAGGCGCGGGCTCTAGATGGTTTCGAAGGCATTTTTGATTTCGGATTTGGTGCACAAGAATATCTTCTTCGTGGGACTAACGGCACTTTTGAAGCAATTCCATCTGAGGGTGGCGACGTAATTTTAAACGCGGATCTTGCTAACTTAGTTTATGAAACTGCGCCCTCAAAAATGCTCGGGATAGAGCTGGCAAAGGCTGGATTTGTCCCTACATCGCCCGTCGCGGGACAAAGTGCACAAGTACTCGTTTGGCAGCGAGAATTTGCAGGGGACCAATACAGAATCATAACTGTATTAGATGACCAGGTTGTTCAAACTCATCAGTTTCTGCTGTGGTTGAAAGAGTTGAAAAACAGAAAAAATGTCATAGTGTTTGGTTCCGAAAAGGCGTCGATTGCTATTTGCAGTACTGTTCCCGATATCGATGTGGGGGATTTTATACTCTCACAATTTTCGGAGGACGTGCTGACGTGGATTGCGGCTAATACCGACGCGCAGAATCTTCCAGCACTATATCCTGATATGGATCTCATCGTAAGAGTGGAAACGGCTTCTGTATTTTTTAAAGGCAAGCAGGTCAAAATTAAGAAAGAAGGCAAACCCATTGAGTACATTGTGGGTTGCTCTAAGCTTGAGGGTGATATGACCGCTGGGAAGTTTGGTGACAAATTTCTTGGTGTGAAGGAATACCTTGGTCCAAGTGCTGTTAACACCGCTCGATCAGAACTGAAGAAGGCGCTTAAACTAACTTTTACCGATGCCACGGATCTGGAGTATGCATTGAATATCTTGGTCTCTGAACGCGAGAACAACACCGTGTCAAGTAAGCTAAAAGAAGTGAAATTTGTCGTAATTGAGTGACTCGCCCTAGAGCAAAATTCAAATAATAACAAATGCTTATGACGCATTTTGACCGAGAAGTTTGGGTAGGCCATTTTGCCCTATAGACTCCCTGATTTCAGCAGCGATCTTTTTTTGTGAAGCTTGATTCATGTAGGCAATTACGCCGCAAACTATCCCGGGAGGGAAGCATGAATACAGAAGCAGAAATAGTAACAAACAAACACGAAGGTCATTGCGAATCTGATGCTGGTCAGCACTTGATCCAGCAAGGTCATAAGCTGCAGCGCAAGGGAGAGGAGCTTTTAGACAAAGCTAAGCATCTGACTGAAGAGGGTAATGAGTTAATCAAAGAAGGCAAAGAGCTTGTGGCCGACGGAGATCGTATCGCCCGTGAGCACTGTGCTGAGCTTGAAAAACTCCATATCTTTGTCAATCGTATCCGCTTTGGTAAAGACAAAGGCGTTAAGAAGAAGATGACTGTAAATGAAATCGCACAATTGGTTGGCTTGACCGCAGAAACTGCGGTAGTTCGCCGCTTAGATGAGGATGGAAATGCAAGTCAGCCGTTGCATGGTACGCTGGACATCGAGTCAGGCGAACAATTTTCAGTTACAAGAAAGAACGTGAATGGTGGATCAGGAGAGCGTGTAAAAGCAGAGCTTGATATCTTGCGTGAGGGACGTCAAAAAGCCCAACTGATCGATGGATTCGTTCTTTATGAAGGGGTTCCGGCATGGATGTCGGGACCTCTAAAGACCGATGTGATTGTTCCTATTCCAAACGGTTATCCCTCTTCGATGATTGACCGCGCTGGTCTTCCGGTGGGTTCCCCGTTGATCGGTAAAGTGAAAGGGCAACCTCAAGAGGTAGTGCAGGTCGGCGGTAAGGCCTATCAGTTGATATCATATCATCCTCACAATGGTGGAGGTGGGCAACCTTGGAACTTAAGCGTTCATGGTTTCCACACATACCTTACCGAAGTCATCGCTTGGTTGGAGGTTGCGTAATGAAGCATGCAAAAATCAGAATTTCTAAAGCTAACTGGGATATTTTGAAACCGCATTTGCTAAGTAACTTTCCGAAAGGCGAGTCGGCCACATTCTTCGAGTGTGGCTGGAAGTCTGGTGAAAATGCACTGGTCATTTCTATCACGTCGCTTAATCTTCCCAAAGATGGTGACCTAACCTGCGGTGTTAGTTCAATTAGCCTTCATGAGGGCTATTCCTTGAGACAAGCATTGCAAGTGGAAAAAAGCGGTTTTGCTCCAGGTCTAATTCACTCGCATCCGGAGGGCTATCATGTTACTCCAAGTCGCATTGATGACAAGATGGATGCCTACTATGCTGAGTACTTTTCAACCTTTGCTCCTGAAAGACCATTCGTAAGCTTAATCTACTCGGAAGATGAATCGAAGCAGCCGCATTTTTCTGGCCGGGTCTTTTGGAAGGGGCAATGGTTAGATTGTCTTGATTTCCAAATTACTGGAGAAAGTTATCAAAAACTGTCCGCAGTGTTAGGCAATGAGGGGCCAATCCCTGAAGAAGTTTGCAATCGGCTAAAACGATTGACCGGAGTCATGGGTTTAGATGCAGCGAGAAGGCTGTGGGGCGCGAAAGTGGGCATTGTTGGGGCCGGCGGAACTGGTTCCGCCTTGTTTCATTCGTTAGTACGGGCGTGTGTTGGAAGTATTCTTATCATCGATGACGATACATTAAGTGTGTCGAACGCTGAAAGAATCCACGGTATTCACTATCAAGATCTGATAGAGCCTGGTATTCCGAAAGTAGATATCCTGAAACGCTTTGCACATGACATCAATCCAGCAATTGAAGTGATCGCTCTTAAAATGAGTGCAAACACTGATGATGCTATGAAACATCTTATTGAGTGTGATGTTATTTTTGGTTGTACGGATACCCAAGTTGGTAAAGTCCTAATCTCTAACATAGCAACCCAATTCTTAATCCCGACGGTACATCTGAATGTAGCCATGGAGACGGATGGCAAGAAGTTGAGGGGGCAAGTGATTCAAATCAACCAATATGCGCCGGGACGCTCATGTGTTTATTGTCGTGATATTGTAAATGTACGCCTGCTTGCTCAAGAGTTGATGTCGGAGAGCGAAAGGAAGGCTCGAAGAGCGCAAGCAAACAGTGTATCACCTGCAAAGCGAGATATGTACTGGATTGACGAGCCAGTTATTCATACCGTTGGGTCTCTCACTACCATTGCGGCGGAATATGCTTCCACGATTGGCATTGGTATCTTGACTAATTGTTATGGAGTTCAGGAGGAGTATTTCGAGCTCGATACCATCGCTCCCAGTCGTCCGCCCGTAACATTTACGGTGAAAAAAAGGTCGGACTGCATATGTGGTCGGAACTTGGAGGGCTACAGCGCTCAGGGAGATCGATGGCTTTAAAACTAAAGCAGGTCTTGAAAAGCGATTTCGGGACCTGCTTTATCCTAAGGTGATTAATGACTCACTATCGTCCTGAGGTCTACCCGTAAGACCTAAGTCATTATGGTGATTTTTCGCATAATGATCTATTTTACTTCAATCCAAGTTTTAAGTTCTTTCGACGATCTAAGCGCGGAAAGGGCTGATGGATCAAGTTGTAAATCACTTACGGGTAGAGAAAGTTTTTCGACATTCCATTTTGTGCCTTGGTATTGCCCATAGGCAAATTGCACAACTCCGTTAAGTTCACCCAGATTGTAAACGTATTCCGGATTCTTCATCATCATATTCTGCATCCCAGGACGAAGCCCACCACCACCACCAGCGTGCGCAAAAAACGGAGCCAATACTGTAAGGATAATTAAAGTGAATTTCATTGTTGAACCTCCTTGTTGGCGTTCGTGCCATTTAGGGCGTGAGTGTAGATCTGAGACCAAGATATCATGATGTCGCCAGGAACCTGTTCTGACTTAGATCTGAAATCTTTCAAAAGAGAGTCTAGTTTTTCTATGAATTCCGTTTCAAGTTCTTTTGTCGTCGCAATAGTAAATGTCTCATACCAGCATTGACCGTTGTCGGTGATGCGGGTGCTGATATTTGCATTAAGGGTCATGAATTCTGCTGTATTTAAGAATTCATCAAAGTTCGCCTTGAACCTTGCATAGTTTTCTTTCGCAGAAAGGCCGCCATTAGGTAAACGTACCCAGTAGCCTGACTCGATCAGCAGGTCTTGATATTCAAAAGCTTGTTCAACATTAACTCCGACCTTCTCTGCCATCCAGCGAACGTCCGCTGAAAAGTCCGACAAAAAGGGTAGGAGGTAAAAGCGAAGGAACTTGTAGTCCTTCCTGAACTTGAGCTTTAGAGCGTCGTCACTTGTTATGACTTGCGTTTGAATCTCCAAAGTATCCCCCAGTTAAATTAACTCTTTCAAAATTTTAGTTTGCTTCTTGGCCTTTGTGCCAAGGTGAGCAACTGCGAAACCATCAATATATTCTACGATGGCTTCACGCTCAGTCTTATCGAAAGATTTAACCAATCTTTCGAAGGTGTCTCCCGCGCTCTTTTTTTCTTCAAGATCCAAATTGTTGAGTCGAGCAACTTCTTTGTTAATGATTGCTTCAACGTCTATATTCAGAGTTTTCAAGATCTCGATGAAGAGCTCAGAGCGCACGTCGCCCTTGCCACGGAAAAAGTGATTCACGTGGCTCGCGGGAACTCCTACTTCATCGGCAATTGCAGCTTGGCTTACGCCAGAGTGCTTTGCCAGCAGGGCGATCTTTTCTGCGAGGCTGAGCGTTTTTCTCATAATTTGGTCTTTTGATTACTTTTTAAGCACATAAGTTTCAAGTTAAAAACATAGAATTCTATAAGCAAACATAGATTTTTATGAATACGTATAGCGTAACTATATGTATTTATTTTGAAAAATAGATTTACAAAGATTTTAACGCTGGGTATTTCAGACGCCAGAAAACAAAAAGCCCATCCTTGAAGGATTCCACGGCAATGGAAGACAAGGACAGGCAAGGCGCCACGTGAATGGCTAAGACGGTTCTTAGCACGCTTTGCAGTCTCCCTTCAAGGAGTGGGTTCGTAAAAAACAAAAAACACCCATACGAGGAGGGGACGATGCTATTTGCATTCGCCAAGGGCCGCGCTTTGTCCAAAACCAAAACCGCAGGTCTTAAAGTTCTTGCAGCCACTATTATCGCAAGCCAGGTTGGTTGCGGAGATATTAAAAAAGAAGCTGTTAAAAATGAGAATCCACCGATCACCGAAAAGATTAACAAAGTTCAAACAAGCGGTGACGCCAAGTTCAGTCTTCAAGAATTAGATATTCCACATCAGTACCAGATTCTGGTGTCGTGGCCCGCTGAGGTCACAAAGGTTGTCATCGAAGACTCAGGAAAACGAATTTTTGAAACAGATTCTGTCCGTCAGTACACTCATCCAATTAAGGACAATTCTAAGTTCAACTTCCGCGTCTTTTCTTATGACGGCGACAAGCCAGTATTGATCGGCGAGTTCTCGGGATTAACTCCTCGTGATTATTCTATCGAGGCATCAACGGAGTTAAAGCAAGATCTGAATATTGAAGCCGCTCGAGTCTTTCTGGCTAATCAAGCCAAAATTCAAACGAATGGCTTTAAGCTCGCGATCAAAGCAGACAAGATCTACTCGGACAATGTTGAAATCTATTCATTTCTAACGGGGGCAAAAGCGCCCTTTGAAACTGACGGTGCCTCTGGCGGCTCGGTCGAGATACGTGCGAAGGTCGCTGTCGGCCATCTGCGTGTCAACTTGCGCGGTCAAAACGGTGGCGACGGATTCGATGGAAAGCCTTGGGATATTCGGGCTGTCAGTGGGGGTGGTGGTCGTAATGGTGCCCACGAATGTGCTAGGGCCAATATCGGTGGAATTGGAATCGGTGGTCCTTTGAAGTGTTGGTGTACGCGAAATCCTGATAACGGTGGTGCCGGAGCCAATGGAGCCAAAGGGCGAGATGGCACAAGAGCCGGTCGCGGTGGAAACTCAGGCTCTCTCCTTGTCGAAATTCAAGAAAAAACAGAGTTCGTTGTAGAGCCATTTCAGACAGTGGGGCTTGCTGGCATTCCTGGAAAGGGTGGAGCAGGTCAACTCGGTGGCATCGGAGGCCCAGGTGGTGATCCCACATCTTCTGAATGTTCGGGCTCAAGCTCTGGTCCCGAAGGCAAGCAAGGCGACAAAGGCATCGACGGTGCAAAAGCACTCGATGGAAATGTCGATCCTCTTTGTATCTCCATCGGCCAAGGAGACGGAAAATGCCTAGTAAAATAATTGCGGTTTTTAAGTTAGTTGCAGTGTTGAGCCTTTGGCTCTCCGCTCTGACTATGACCGTCGGGTGTGCCACTTCGACAAGAGATAAAGTGTTACGAGATATGGCTATTGGGGCGGCGGCAGGAGCACTCATCGGACAAACTAAGAGTGATTACAGAATGACCTATTCAACGATGTACGCGGGTATCGGGGCGGCGATGGCGGGAGCGGCAAGCGCCTATATAAATGTGTCGAAGGACGATGAGCTTCGAAATGAAAATCAGAGTTTAAAAACAAAACTCGATCATTTTCAAAAGCAAATGCAACCGCAGCTCATTCAACAAGGGAATTCTTTGTTTTCGTCCCCGATACCTAAAGAGGTTTCGGGACTGATCGAGCCTGGCGAGTGGAAGCGATACAAGCTTGATCAATGGGTGCAGGACCCGAATCAAGCCAATACCTGGTATCGACAAGTGGAGATGTTCGAGATCGTCCCGCCAGTGAGCAAGTAAGGAGTATCTATGAAGCGTCTTAAGTATGTTTACTATTTTGCCTGTTCCGGACTCATCATTTTATTGAGTCACCCAGCTGTGGCATCACGACTGGAAGAAGCCGCACAACGAGGACAAAGCATTGTTATTTCGGTGGGACAGGTGACAGCAGTCATCGGGATTGTCTTAGGTGGCATAGCGATGTCAATTGGAATGGCCAACCTTGGTCGGATGGTTTTGATGAGCGGAGTGATTGGTGCCGCAGCTACTTTTGGTGGGCCAGCTGTTATCGATATGCTTAAAGAGGTCTTTCGATGAAAGAACGAAAAACCTCTAGAGTTCTAAACGATGAGTCTTACTTTCTGGGACTTTCGTATAACGATATTACAGGCGCAGGAATCCTCCTTTTGGGGTTGTTGCTGCTTAGTAAAATAATTGGTGTGAAGTCTATGCTCTGGGCACTGATGTTCACGATCTCGGTCCTAGTGATGTTGATACCAATTCGGCTTAGATATCGTCGAAAAATTTTACGCGATTCACTTAAGTATCTTCTTAAAAATGGAGTCACTCATGTTTCAAAAAATCGTAGAGACAAGCCACTTTAAAGATTTGACGATTCATACCTTGGATAACGGTGCATTGATTGCTGGATTTGAAGTCGATCTTTTTGATGAAGAGATTTACGGGCTAGAAAAGGCAGAGGCCATGCTCCAAAGTATTTTGCGGGATTTACCAGAGGGACGGATTCTGAGAGTCTATCTTAAGTCTGATTATGCAACTGATTCAGACACGATTCATTCTCGTTCTGAAGCCCTTAAGGCTATCGGATATATAAAAAACTGTGCCTATATATTTCTAGAAAAGCCAGCAAAGACGGATCTTTCATTGCTCTTTAAGAAAAAAGATCGAGCCGAGTCCTCAGTGGTGACGGACTTCCAGCTTTTAAAGTCTCACGGAGTGCAAGTGCGTCCCCTTTCTCAAGGCGACATTGAGGCTATATTGCCCCAACTTGGAGATGAGGTCGATCATAGTTTCCAAACACTAGATCTTGGAAAAGACGCAGTCAGCGTCTTGAGGCTGACCAAACAATCCGCTTTCGGTGTTGATCTTGCTACCTTGTCACACATTAAAGACAGTTTGCCTTTGCCTTACACAATTTGCTGCACGATCGAGGCTGTTCCCCATAGTACGGCAGAGACCTTTCTTCGCCGCAGATCGAAGCAAAATGCTGTCGGAGGCGATTTACAAGAAGCTCGAAAGTACGAAGAAGCTCAATCAGATTTAGAAGATATTAGTCTTAATGGCTCTAAGCTCTTTAGATTTGAGTGGCAGTGCCTTGTGTCTCGGAGTTCGGAAGGGGAATTGCGGGAAGACCGTGAAGAGCTTAAACGAAGACTTGAGCCTTTAGGAGAAATCTATATCGAGAGCGTGGGCGCTTTAGAAAGCTTTAAGAGTTTCTATCCTGGAACAATTCCTCACCACAGCCTTTTAGAAAAGGACTCTGTCTTGGTGGCTTATATGCCATTGATCAGCCGAGGCGATTCTTTGTCAAAATTTAGAATCAATAAAAAATCGTTAGCACTTCATCGGAAAGATGAATCGCTGACATTCCTGGATGTGTTTGATTCTAGCTATGAGTCTTTTTCTTGGTGCATTTTCGGAAGACCGGGGACTGGGAAGTCAGTCCTTACAAATGCTCTCACTCGGGCTCTGATTTTTGATCCTAGTATCAAAGTGATCAAAATAGACGTTGGCGGCAGTCACTCGCGCGAAACCGAGATGTTGGGCGGGGTTGAAAAGACCTTATTACTTAACGAACCTACAGGACTTAATCCTTTCGACGTGCTCAAAGAGTTGGGGCCAACTAAAGAAGCTACACAGATTCTGGCGGGCTTCTTGGAAGTCCTCATTCTTGAAGAAGGTGAATCTAAACTTTCTAAAACAATGAAGTCCGATCTTGAAAGAACAATTGCTCTTTATGCGGAAAACAGCAGCAATGATTTTTCGCTTCAAAACTTTGTGTCTAGCATGC
>JAHRXB010000171.1 GCA_019104905.1 Bdellovibrio sp. | reverse complement strand
GGCGTTCGGAGGTTTTGCAAAGGTCAGAGTCAGAAGAAGATATAAAAGTGTCAAAGGCGACTCCCGGATTAGGCGGCTTGCAGTCCTTTAACGAAATCATTGGATAACTTTTCGGCAAGATTCAAAGAGACTTTGTTGTATGCTGATTTTTCAGCAAAGCCCATCAGCATTCCGATGACTTTTTCATTCACCAGAATGGGGGTGATGGTCACGTGGTCAGGAATGCGGCCTTGATTCCAGCCCTCAAAAAACTTTTCGTTGATCTCATTCAAAGAGATATATCCGTGGAAAGGTTTTTGCGTGGACGCCACAATGTTAAAGATACTCGGTGTCCCTAAAGAAACACGCATCGAGGTGTCTTTGATTCCTTGAAAGCCTTCATCCCAAGCAAAAGCCGTCAGTTGGGTTTCTTGTTCATCCAAAGTCAAAATCATCGATTTTTCGAAATGAGCTTTCATTTCGCTCAATACTTTTTTAACTTTTTCATTCAATAAAGTGGCATTTTTCTTTTTGTATTTATCCAGAGCAAAAAGTCCATTCGCCACGGGGTTGATTGTGGGTTTAGCCACTCCCGCAGGGCGAGGAGTAATGGGCAGTGTTTTGTTGCCAAAACTTTCCTCAAAAGGCGGCGGCATCGTCGCTTTAGGTGGTGGAGGCGGAATGTTCTTTTTCTGAGGAACAACGGCAGACTCGTCGAGAGTAAGAGTTTCAGCGACCGGGATTTCTGCCGTTGATTCGGGGGAAATTGTAGATTGCGTGGATTCTGCGACAATCGGAGTCTCGCTGGAAGGCAAGGCTTCAAGACGTGTCACGGTGACGCTATCAAAAATCCCATCAAGTCCTTCATTGGATTTTTCAGAGACCTCATCTAAAGACAGGGTGTCCAGGTCTGAAGCTGCTGCCGCGTCGGCACCATCCACTTGAAGATCATCAAATGAAAAACTATCTGAAGGACCTTGCTTATTCACTGTCGCCACAGACAGGTCTATGCCTTCTGGAGCCTCAGCAGCGCCAACAGCTGCGGCCGGAGCCACGGCCCTTTCAGGGTGAAGTTTGTTCCAGGTGTCCATCAGGCTTTCATAGTTTGCCAGCACGATGATGCTTGCAGGGCTAGAAGGAAAATCCTGTGGCGGCTGAAGACATGCTACGATGAGGGATCCGTCCCACTCCGCCACAGGCAGACACTCCGCAGACCACGGGTAATGGGTCGCCCACTTCGCGAACATTTCCTGGGACACGGGAGTTTCTGTAAAAAATCGTGACTGAAGCAAAGGGAGTTTATAATGGGTCATCGCCCAGTTTAAATACTCGTCAGAGCGGAGGCGCTGTTCCTGAAGGGCATAACCCAAAAGGCTCAAGGGCGAACCACTTTGTTCAAAGGATTCGGTAAGTCCTTGAAGTTGCTCTTTAAAATGTTCAAACCATGTATGATGACTCATCTCTTTGTTTATCGGTCGGAGAAGCGAAAAACTGAACGAAATCTGAGGTCTAGTCCAGCTTTCCCTCCCTGGAGGGGGGCTTGGGCCTTGTAGTTTTTCCACTTCTGTTAACGCGCTGGACACCTCAAAAGACCAAATATTCATAAGAGTTTTCAATACTTAAGAAGTATGCTACCTTGCGCGGACTTATGAATCAGAGCAAAATCTTCCACTATTTCGACCACAACGCCACGACACCCGTATGTCGTGAAGTTCTTGAGATTATGCCCGAGTTTGCCCAAGCCTGGGGGAATCCTAGCTCGATTCATTGGGGTGGACGTCAGCCCAAAAATATTTTGCGCGATGCTCGTAAGGCGGTTGCGGAAGCTGTGGGCGCCAGTCCTTTAGAAATTATTTTTACTTCGGGTGGAAGTGAAGCCAATAACACCGTGATCAAAGGGCTTTTTGATTATTATCAAACAGCGCAGTTCTTGACTCCAGAGCAGCGACTGCGCACGCACTATATGTGTTCCTCTGTCGAACATCCCAGCGTGATCAAAACCATGGAACATCTCAAAGCATTGGGTGCTCGTGTGGACTTCATTCCCGTCAATCGCCGTGGGGAAATCGATCTTGAGTTCTATGACGCTCATCTTAGTCACGAAACGGCTTTGGTGTCAGTGATGTTGGCAAACAATGAAACAGGCACTTTGTTTCCCATTAAAGAGTTAGCGGAAAAGGCTCATCGAAAAGGGGCTCTCTTTCATACCGATGCAGTTCAGGGTTTTGGAAAGATACCAGTGAATTTGCAGGAGCTGGGTGTGGATTTCGCTTCGTTCTCAGGGCATAAGTTCAATTCGCTGAAAGGGGCTGGGTTCTTGTATTCCAAGAAGGGATCGAATTTCAGTTCCTTGATTCACGGAGGTGGTCAAGAGCGCCATCGCCGTGGTGGAACTGAAAACACCTTGGGAATTGGTTGTCTGGGAGTTGTGTCAAAGCGAGTGTCTTTGATTCCTCAGAAGATGCAGGAAATGGCGGCTCTTCGAGATGAAATGGAAAAACAAATTCTGGCTGAAATTCCAGAAGTCCTGGTGACGGCGGCGGAAACTCCTCGTCTTCCCAATACAAGTTCTTTAGTCATTAAAGGTGCTGACGGAGAGACCATGTTGATGTCCTTGGATATCAAGGGTTATGCGGTTTCCACAGGGGCGGCTTGTTCCAGTGGAAATCCCGAGCCCAGTCCGGTGTTGCTTTCCATGGGGCTCAGTCGTGAGGAAGCACAGAATAGTTTGCGTATTAGTATCGGGTGGGAGACCACCTCAGAAGAAATTCGAGGATTTGTTGAAGCCTTGAAGGTTGTTGTAAATAGATTGAGATCTTTAAAAAACGATGAGGGAGATTCTTGTCATGTCTAAAGGACGTGTCCTTGTTGCTATGAGCGGAGGCGTGGACAGTTCTGCCGCGGCTGCGCTCTTGGTCGAACAGGGTTATGAAGTCATTGGAGCCACGATGCAGGTCTGGGATTACTCCAGCTGTGATATCGAAGAAGGCAATGGCACCTGCTGTTCCAGTATTGATGTCGATGATGCGCGCGCTGTCGCGGATCGTTTGGGTATTCCATTTTATGTTTTAAACTGTGAAGCGAAATTCCGCGCGGCGGTGATTGATCCTTTCTTGAAGGCTTATTTAGAAGGTTCAACACCTCTTCCCTGTGTGAACTGCAACACATATCTCAAATTTGATCACTTAGTTCGAAAGATGAAAGAGCTTGAGTGTGACTATCTTGCGACCGGTCACTATGCCAAAATCGTCTATGATGAAAACGGCAAGGCCTCCATTCATACTTCGACGGATGATTGGAAAGATCAAACCTATTTCTTATTCACCATTGATCCCGATTTGGTACCCAAGCTTTTGTTCCCCGTAGGTGACATGAAGAAGCCGGAAGTTCGCGCTTACTCAGAAAGTCGTGGCCTGGTGACAGCTCGAAAAAAGGATTCTCAAGGGATCTGTTTTGTTGGCAATCAAGGTTATCAGAACTTCATCAAGGGACAAGTGGATCCCAGCGTCTTGGCGACCAAAAAAGGTCTTTTAAAGCGTTATCCTCAAGGTGAGGTCATGGCCTCTCATGAGGGTATTCATAATTTCACCATCGGCCAAAGCAAAGGGCTTGGTATGGATCATCACGAAAAACTTTTCGTGATTAAGATTGATGCGAAAGACAACTCAGTCTGGGTGGGCGATGAAAAGTATCTTTACGCCAGTGAAGTGGATGTGGTCGAACCTCGTCTTCTTGGTAAAGTGCAAGACGGAGAGATGATGAATGTGAAGATCCGTTATCAGCACAAAGGTTCTCTGGCTCAAGTTTTCAAAACAGATGCGGGATTTAAGTTGAAGTTTCAAGAACCTCAAAGAGCTGTGACGCCAGGGCAGGCCGCCGTATTTTATCGCGATAAAGAACTTGTGGGGGGCGGATGGATCATTCTCTAAAATATCAAGTTCACACGTTCGGTTGTAAGGTGAATACCTACGATGCAGGCCTGATTCAGAAAAATCTCAATGCCAACGGCTTTGCACCTGTGATTTCGGGTGATAAAACAGCACGTATTCACGTTCTGAATACATGCGCGGTCACGGCGGAGGCGACGAAAGAGGCTTTGCGCTATATCCGTCGCCTCAAAGTAAAAGACCCGTTTTGCACAGTGGTGGTAACCGGTTGTGCGGCTCAGGTCGATACGGGATCATTTTCCTCTTTACCAGGCGCAGACCTGGTTGTTGCGAATTCTCATAAAAGTTCTTTACCTGAACTTTTAACGAAGCATTTCCGCGGCGAGCTCACTGAGAAGGTGTTTAAGTCCAATATCTTTAAGAAGGAAGATCTTGAAGCGGGCGGTGGTATTGAGAAGAGCCACACTCGCACGTTTTTAAAGATTCAAGATGGCTGTAATAGCTTTTGCACCTATTGCATTATTCCCTATGCGCGCGGAAAAAGCCGCTCTATTTCTGTTGCTGACCTTGTTCAGCGTATTAATGATTTGTACGCGGAAGGATCCCGGGAAGTTGTTTTGACCGGAGTCCATATCGGTGATTACGAAGATGAAGTCGGTGGCAAGAAATATGTGATGGAAGATCTGATTGAAAATCTTCTGGTTAAAACCAAAATGCCGCGCTTCCGTTTGTCGAGTCTAGAGCCTGTGGAGGTTTCGGAGCGACTTTTGGATTTGTATCAAGATTCTCGCTTATGCCCGCATTTCCATATGAGCATTCAAAGTGCGAATACCGATGTTTTGTTCCATATGAAACGAAAATACACGCAGGACGATGTTCGTAAATCCCTGGCGGCCATTGCAAATAAAGTCCCAGGATCTTTCGTCGGAATGGACGTGATTGTGGGTTTTCCAACAGAAACAGAAGACCAGTTTCAAGATACTTATAAAACATTGGAAGAATTGCCTTGGACGAAGATTCACGTTTTCCCTTATAGCGAGCGCAGTGGGACACGCGCGGCGGCGATGGATGTTTCCGTATATCCTCATATTCGCGCGGAACGAGCAACGCGCCTGCGAGAGTTGAGTCTGGCTCGCTATGAACAAGAAGCTAAAAAGCAAATTGGCACAACCAAGAAAGTTTTGGTTTTGAAAAACGCCGCCAAAGGCGGACAAGGATTAAGTCACGACTATTGGTCCGTAGACATTTTGGGCGCAGAAAGCTTTCTTGAACACTGGGCTGGGCAAGAAGTGGATTTGAAAATCACCGCTTATGATCATTCCAATAAGCAGCACATGGAAGGTCATCTGATCGGAGAGGTTCTGACATGAAGGATCTCGAAAGACGGCTGGGATACCAGTTTCAAAGCGCCGCTTTGTTAGAGAGGGCTTTGACCCATAAGAGTTATGCCAATGAACTTAAAAACACCATTGAGCATAACGAAAAACTGGAGTTTCTCGGCGATGCTGTTTTGGATTTGGTGGTCGGGGAGTTTCTTTATGAAAAGTTTCCGAATGACACCGAAGGCGGCCTTTCAAAAAAACGAGCGAGCATAGTGAATGAAGAAGTTTTGTCACAATTGGCTCTGGATATGGGGCTTAATAAATTGATTCACCTTGGAAGAGGAGAAACCTTGACCGGTGGCGCTCTGAAACCTCGCCTTATTGCGTCCTCTTTTGAGGCCATTGTGGGGGCCTTGTATTTAGACGGGGGCTTTGAAGTGACTAAAACATTTCTGCGCCAGGAGTTTTCTGCTTTAACAGAGAGAGTCTGTGGCACAGAAGATTTTGAAAGAGATTATAAAACGCGTCTTCAGGAACTTGTACAGAAGTCACAGAAAGAGACACCTCGTTATGAGGTTCTTGCCGAAGAAGGGCCTCCCCACGAACGGGAGTTTTTGGTTTGTGTTCGAGTGAAAGAAGAAGTCTGGGCTCAGGGGCGAGGGCGCAGTAAAAAGAATGCCGAACAGGCTGCAGCAAAAAGCGCTCTTGAAATGAAGTATAAGGAGACGAACTAAATGGGATACAAAGCGGGATTTATTGGACTCATCGGGCAACCGAATGCAGGGAAGAGCACATTGATGAACTTCCTGGTTGACGAGAAAGTGTCCATCGTCTCTTCAAAACCTCAGACGACCCGTCGTCGTATTTTGGGTATTTGGAGTACGGACCAAGGGCAGGCTATCTTTGTGGATGCCCCTGGAATTATTAAGGCAGATAAGGGCTTAAATGGATTTCTGGCGCAAGAAGCGGAAGACGTGATTGCAAGTTCTGATGTGTTGATGGCAGTCATTAGCGTTGATGAGGAAAAGCCTGAAGACGCTGAAAAAGTCATCGAGATGGTCTCTAGAAGTGGAAAGCCCTGGGTCGGAGTCATTACGAAAACAGATATCGTCGAAAAGGCTCATCGTCTGATGATTCTTAAGCGAATGATCGAAGATAAGGGCGGGAAAGCTTTGTCGATCTCTGTGGCGGCCCTGAAAAAAGATAAGGAAGCTCAAGAGGATCGTGAAGCCATGCTTATTGAGATTCTGGAACTTCTTCCAGAGTCCCCAGCTCCTTTGTATGATATCGATCTTTTTACAAATGAAAATGTTCGCGAGATGGTGACTGAAATCATCCGTGAAAAGTGTTTTGAATCCCTTCATCATGAAATCCCGTACTCTTTGGCGGTACGTATTTTAAAATTTGATGAAGAGGGACCACTTCCTAAGATCTACGCTGAGATTATTGTTTCCAAAGAGAATCACAAAGCCATCGTGATCGGAAAAGAAGCCAGCGCGATTAAAAAAATCGGCATGGAATCGCGTAAAGAAATTGAAAAGTTAATGGATGAAAAGATCTTTTTGGATCTTAAGGTCGCATGTAAACCAGAATGGTTTGAAAACAAAAGAATGATGAAGGAGTTGGGATATGTCACAAAATCTGAGGACTGAGTTTGCGCCCAAAGTGGCGATCATCGGTCGACCCAACGTAGGAAAGTCGACATTATTTAACATCATCACCGACAGTCGTAAGGCCGTGGTGAAGGATCAAGCCGGAGTGACTCGTGATATTATCATTGAGCCGGTCGATATTTGGGGAAAACAATTTGATTTGATCGATACAGGGGGAATCACTGAAGCCGGTGACATCTTCTCTAAATTGATTAAAGAACAAGTGACTGAATTCCTGCACTCTGTAGATTTGATCGTGGCGGTCATGGACGGTCGTATAGGTCTGGTTCCTGAAGACCGTGATATTATCCGTGTGGCCAAGCAGACAGGAAAACCTTTCCTTTTGGTGATCAATAAAGTCGATAAAGTGACTGAGGAAGAAATTGCAAAATCGGACTTCTATGAGTTCGGTGTTGATATTGTTTCTGCCTCTTTCGAACAGCGTCGCGGTCTTTCAGACATTTTAGAGTGGATCACCAAGCAGATTCCAGAGAATCCAGGGACTGTTAAAGAGGGCATGAATATCGCGATCGTGGGGAAACCCAATGTCGGAAAAAGCTCTATTTGTAATGCGATTTTGGGTTCCAACCGCATGATCGTCTCGGACGTCGCGGGAACGACCATTGACTCTGTCGACTCTCCGTTTATTTACAACGGCAAACGCTACACTTTGGTGGATACGGCGGGACTTAGAAAGTCAGCACGTCGGGAAGAGGATTTGGAAATCATTTCGGCGTTCAAGTCCCAAGAGGCAATTCGTCGTGCCGATCTGGTTTTGTTGATGGTAGATGGAACGGTCGGCCCTACGGATCAGGATGCTCGTATTATGCAAGCGATTCTTGAAGATCATAAGGGCGTGATTCTGGTCGCCAATAAGTCGGATTTGGGAGGGCGTGAGATTCCCGAATATCGCAAAACCTTCCGCGAACAAGTGGAGCGCACGTTCCATTTCTTTGATGACGTTCATGTGGTCTTTACCAGTGCTAAAACGGGTTACGGAATTGATGAGCTTTTTGAAATGATCGAAAAAGTATCTGATCAACTGAACTTCCGTGTTCCAACTTCAGAGCTGAACGACTTCTTCTTTGAGACGATTCGTAAGGCGCCGGCTCCGGTGTGGGGAACGACGAATGTGAAGTTCTACTATCTGACTCAGACTTACCAGCGTCCCCCTGCGTTTATTGCCTTTGCAAACCATCCCGATGGAGTGACGAACTCTTACCGTCGTTTCTTGGTGAAAAACATCAAGAACCGTTGGGATTTGCATGGACTTCCGATTCGTATTTTCTGTATGAAATCTCGTCGCGGCGGAGAAAATGGCTAAAAGGGGCGCATGGAGAACACGCTTTGGATTTTACTTATTGGCTATCGGCTCTGCCTGTGGTCTGGGGAATCTATGGCGTTTTCCCTATGTGGTCGGTGAAAACGGAGGCGGGGCTTTTATCCTCATCTACGTTTTCATGGCTCTAGCGATTGGGGCTCCGATGTTGATTGCGGAGCTTATGATCGGTAAAAACAGCCGTCGTTCTGTGATCGTGGCGACTCAGCAATTAAGTCAGAAGGCGGGGCGCAGTTTTCGGTGGGCGGGGCGTTTTGCGGTCATTCTTAGTATTGTGGTGCTTTCTTATTATGCCGTGATCAGTGGCTGGGTCTTGCACTTTATGACTCAGTTTTTAATTTCTGTCTTCAGTCCCCCTGAAATTGTTACGGCGAAAACAAATCTTGCCGCCCTGATGTCGAATGGTTGGCTGCAATTGATGTTAGCCAGTGCTCATTTGCTTATCACTGTTGTGGTCGTTGTAAAGGGAGTTCAAGAAGGACTTGAAAAGTGGATCAGCTATACGATGCCATTGTTCGTGGCTTTGGTGGTGATCCTTGTTGTGAGGTCTTTTTCTTTACCTTCAACGCCTGAAGTTCTGCGTTTTCTATTTTATCCCGATTTTTCCAAACTGACCTGGTCCTCTTTGAATCACGCTCTGGGGCACGTGTTTTTCACGCTGTCAGTGGGGTTTGGAACTTTGGTGACCTTTGGATCTTACATGCGCGAAGAGGATCATCCTCCAACGGCAGGTTTCCGCGTGACCTTGGTGGATACGGCTATTTCGCTTATTGCCGTGGTCATGATTTTCCCGGTGGCCTTTCAGGCGTCGAATGTGCCTTTAACCGATCCCGCTTTGATGTTTGAAGTGTTGCCTCGTTATTTGTTGGGTATTCGGGGTGGGGCTTTGTTTGGTTTGGCTTTCTTTGCCTGTCTTTATATGGCGGCGCTGAATGCCAGCATCGGACTTTTAGAGGTCGTGGTTTCTAATTGGGTGGATGCGCAAAAGAAGATGGATCGAGGACGTGCGACCTGGTACTCAGGGCTTGTGGCCTTGGTGTTGACGATCATTCCGGCTCTTTCAAGTTCGATTTTTGAAGATGTTCGAGTGTTGGGGAAGTCTTTGATTGAATCCTTAGACTCTTTGTTAATTAATTGGCTTTTGCCTTTAGTGGCGCTGGGTATTTTGTGGGCTTATAATCGCGGAACTTCCGAAAAGGAGCGCGAACTCAGTTTTATCGATAAAGATAAATTTGTCAGTTACACCATGTATCCACACTGGCGTTTCACGTTACAATGGGTTGCTCCCGGTGTAATTCTGCTGGGGCTTCTATTGCAGGTTGTGGGAGTCTTTCTGGGTTAGAAATTCATTCCTAGAATGAAGAGGAGATTGTAGAAGTCTCCGGTGATGTTCTGGTCCAGTTTCTCTGTGCCATCCACGTAAGACTTATTTTCATCGCTGAAATTCACATAGTGGTAAGTCCCTTGGATTCCAAGGTAAGCTTTTTTACGCATCAGGGGGATCTCAAGACCGGCCCCTAAATCAAAACCCATTGTCGAGTCTCGGCTGAATCCATCAAGACCTGCGATCGTGTAAGTGCGATAAAATTGCGCAAGGCCTCCTAAAATATAAGGATTTAAATCGGCCAAACCACGGGTTACGTTTTGGGTGTTCATGTAATACTTGAGGTCAAAATTCATCGAAGTGATAGAGACATTTCCCGTGTAGGTCTTAGATTGATTGTTCACGGAAAACTTCACCGCATGATCGCCCGTTTGAAATCCCAAGCTCATAGCCAGGCGAAGATCAAAGAAATAAGTTAAGAAAAGTCCAAAAGTAGGCGCGCCTTCATAAGTATTTGCAAAGTTCCCTGTGAATCCGCGCATCCCGCCCGCAAGGCCCACGGTGAAAAAACGCCCGTTACGGAAGAAGTTGATATCCGCCTCTTCGTCGGACTCTTCATCAAATTCGCTGTAGTCGGTGAAGGGATCATAAGCTTCGTCGGGATCTACTTGCGCTAAAAGATAGGATTTGTGATCAGACTCGGCCTGAGCTTGAGTCGGAGAAAGCAGATTGAGGCCCAATAGAAAAGCCAGAAGAAAAATTCGAAATAGTGGTGCTGCGGTTTTCACAAGTTCCCCCTCTGATTATTATCGAATAAAAGGGGGGAAAACTTCAAAAAAAAGTATCAAAACGAAGTCCAGACTTTCGCTATTGTTTCAATCTGAGACATCAATGTCAGGTTTAAGGATCTAGAGGGGTTCGTCCAAGGCTTTTTCGATTTTCTTGATGACTGAATCGGAAGAAGGCTTGGTGATGGAGCTCCATCGTTCGATCACGTCCCCACGTCGGTTGATCAGGAACTTCTCAAAATTCCATGCGACGTCTTTAAATAAAAGTCCGGGTTTTTGCGTGGTCAGAAATTGATAAACGGGTTGTTGATCTTTGCCCGTCACCGGGGCCTTCTCGAAAAGTGGGAAAGTTATCCCATACTCCTTTTCAGCAAACTTCTGAACCTCTTCGTTGGCGCTTTTTTCTTGTTTGAAGTCATTGGAGGGGAAGGCGAGGACAATGAAGCCACGATCTGCGTATTTTTTGTACAAAGCTTCAAGATCCTTCAACTGGGGGGTGAAACCGCATTGGGAGGCGGTGTTTACTACGAGAACCACTTTGCCTCTGTAAGTTGAGAAATGAACCTTTTTTCCAGAGATCGTATTGGATGAAAGCTCGAAGAAATTCTTCGGGGTCTCTGCAAAACTCCAAGAAGCTCCAAAAATGAGGGATAAAGTAAGAAGCAGGCGCATAGAACCTCCGTAGGACTTCCGAGTCTAAGGGGGTGCGTTCGAATTCACAAGAAAAAGACCCCGGGGACTGTTTAGATGCAGCGCGCGGCTTTGACTTTGCTGGAGGCTGATTTTCTAATCATTAAAAGCATTTAGGCTTCATTTTTAGATTTTTGTGGGAGTTTAAAAGACGATGGAGTTGGGAAATCCAGTCATCTTGGTTTCGGCGTTTGGTCGCGGTCATTGGTTGGCGGCAGCGTTGGCTCAAGAAGGTATTAAAACGACTCTGGTCGATGTCTCAGGAAAGCTGGGGGTCTGGCCTTCGGAGGATGTGGAAGGACCTTTTGGTTTTTTCCGTAACGAGAAGATTTCTGAATCTCAAATGGAGCGTTTGTATTTTGATGATCCCTATTCTGAAGTCTCCAATGGTTTTACCTTGTGGCTTAAGGAAGGGCCTTTTGAATGTAAAGGGCCCATCACGAAATTCAAGATTGATAAAAGTCCGCTGTCGCCGCATATCAAGGAATTTCTTCTAAGTCTTCCTGGCGCTAAAAATGGCAAGCATCTTTATAAAAACCTTGATGCCTTTGATTTTGAAAATAGTTGGTTGTTGCACTTAGCCCATCAGTGGGCTGGGACCACTTACATGCCGAATGCGCAAGGGGCTCGTCGAGGGGAACCTTTGCCGGTGTTTTCATCTTTCTTGGTGCGACAAGCAACGCGCAACGGTTTAGAAAAATCTTTGGAATGGCTGGCGACCAAAGGGGTTGAGGTCATTCGCCCCCATCAAATTGTCGATGCCTCTTTCGGTGGTGGTAAAACGATCACCGGCCTTGAATTGTCCGGAGAAAAGCAGGGCTTGTTTCGAATTGAGCAAATCGTTTGGATGCTCACCAGCGAAGAGACCTATTTTTTAAATGAACGACTTGGGAAGTACTTCTTTCCTGAGGGACCCTTAGAGCCTGAGTGGTGTTGGGTGCGTTACCGCGTGGGCCTTCAGCAGTGTTTTGAGAGAGATCATTTGCCGACTCATACGTTGGTGATGGATGACTTGTATTCGCCTTGGACTCACGAAAACATG
>JAHRXB010000161.1 GCA_019104905.1 Bdellovibrio sp. | reverse complement strand
TATCGCCTTTCAAACAAATCTTCTGGCGTTAAATGCCGCAGTTGAGGCCGCTCGCGCAGGGGAATCGGGAAGAGGTTTTGCGGTTGTCGCGGATGCGGTTCGTACTCTCGCACAAAAGTCTTCAGAAGCCGCGAAAGAAGTTCGTTCTGTCACTGAAGAATCAAAAAATAAGACCGAGAAAAGTGTGGTCTTAGCTGAAGAGGGCATGAACAACCTTCGAGAAATCTCGGATTCCTTTGTTAAAGTGGTCAGCATCAATCAGAAAATTGCTGAATCTTCAGACCGCCAAAACGAAGGGGTGGCCAAGATTGAAGAGGATATTATGAACGTATCTTCGACCATGAGTAACTTTGCTAAGAGCGCCCATGATACGGCCGTGGATTCTTATGAGTTATCGGCTTACTCTGTGGCCGTCATCAATCAAATTAATAAAATGACCGTACAGCTTATTGGCAACTCAAAGAAGACGGGGGGATAGTATGAGCAGAAAGTTTGTTTTTGAGTGGGATCCAGAATCTTTAGAGTTGGGTGTCGAAGCAATGGATAAAGATCATCAGAAGTTGATCCTTTTAATGAATAATATATTTCAGCTCTACTCCAAACACGCGTCCCGGGATCAAATCAGTCACTCGTTGGATGAGTTGGGTAAATTTGTTGTGGAACACTTTGCCCGTGAAGAGAGATACTTCGACTCGGTCGCAAGCTATCCCGACGCGGATATTCATAAGTCCATTCATAAGAAGCTGGTTAATAAGTATGTCAGCTTCGTTAATTCCTACAAAGAAGGTGGGGAACTTACGGAGGATTTTTTCTTCTTTCTTAAGGCGTGGCTTGTCGCCCATATTGAGGGAGTGGATGCGAAATACGCGTCCTAATGTTCTGATCAGTTGATGCCGGGTTTGGTGTTGTTCTTGGTTTTGAGTGAATGAACTCGACTTCCAATGCCATGCTCTTTTAAGCTATTTTGAATTTCTTTGCAGTCCGAGTATCCTGCGCGGTACCGCCAAGCAACTTTGGCGGAGGGGGTTGTTCCCGGCTGAGTTGAGATCTGCAAGCTGATTCGACGACGCAAGTTTTTATTAAAGGCCTTTTCAAGTGGGGTGCAGGCTTCAGGAATCATTTTGAAGGTCACCTCAGAAATCTTTCCTAAAGAGTTGTCTTGGGCGCTTTCTACAGCCATAGGACAGGTGATCGATTCGGACTGAGAGTTTATCACCAAATCCGCGCGGTCTAAATCATGAACATTTAAAGTCGCTGTTGATTTTTGTTTTTCCAACCAAGCATCGGAAAGTTGGCAAGAATAGAGTTCTTTGCCTTTCGCGAAAACCCAGCAGGTTTGAAAAGAAATAATAAGAGATATTAAAATCCTTTTCACTTTTTTCCTCCTTGAGGACGACAGTATCTCATCGCATGACTGGAGCAGTGAAGATTACCCAGAGCTACGTGGGCAAAGTGTGTGTCGACATAATCTGTTTTTAACCCCAGGCCGTTGATCGAAGTGTTGATATCTTTTTTAAAAGCGGGGTTGACGGGTTCGGGAATGAGGTAAGTATTTCCCACGATTTCTCCATTGGTGGGATTGGGAAAGATCGAGTCCCCGCTGGCTATGACATAGGTTGCCGGCGTTTGGGTTCCATCCATCATGCCAGTAAAAAGATCCGGCATGTCGATGGTTTTTGGCGAGCATTGAGGGTATTTCGTTTTTAGTTTTGTTAGAAGGTCAGTTTTAAATTTTTGGATAGAGGCCTCAACGGCGGCGTTGAACTCTTTAATCTCTGAATCCGCTTCCAATACTTTGAGAAGATCCAGATTGGTCATGTTGTAACACTCTTTAGTGTCCTCATTTGAACGGGGCGGCTTTAAAGATCCAGACTGCAACATAAGACGACGGACACGGTTTTTACGAGCCGCCCTTTCTTCGCGCGTTCGTTGTTCGTCTTCTTTCGAGAGGGGACCTCGCCCCTCCATGTCGTTGTAGTCGTCGAAGGTTTTATCTAAGCGGCGAGCTTCTGCATCCTCGGCCGAGGCGTTGGCTTGACGAAGAACCCAGTTAAGCAAAAGGCGCGATATCCCACGACGGGATTTTTCATTTGGAGGAGTGTTCGGCGAGGGATTTCCCCGTTTTTTTAGCTCTAAGTGGCGGGAGCAGATGTCAGCATAAGATCCCTCTGACATACGCGCCGGAATTTCTTCGGCGGGTATATTCGAAAAGTCAAAAGCTCGACCCGCTGGGTTTTTTCTTAACAGATCAAGTCCTTTTTGAGGACTTGCAAAGGCCAATGAGAAATCACACGGCGCCTTCTGTGACGGATCTTTCAGTGTTTTGAAGAACTCATCAGTGTGTCCGACTTTGAGGAAGCTAGAAGGGGTCTGTACGGCAATATCCGTGTTCTTGCACGTTGTCTTCGCGTAGTCGTCCCATTCATTTCCAGTGAAGTGATCAGACCCAATGAGGCAAAGGCCGTTTACGGCTTCGATATTTCCACCGCTGTGACCCGACTTGTATTCGTCGTTTTTAAGGAGAGGGCCTTCATTGATAGAGCAATCTTTTTGCGTTTGAGCGATCATGTCGTAAAAGGCGTCACCGTGTCTTTCATAGCCTTCGACTTCTCTGAGAACTGGTTTTCCAGAATTTGGATCAAAAAAGCTTTCAAAATAGTCTTGTTGCCAGTTCCAGCGGCTTTCCGTTTTCACGACACTAAGGCTTGCTAGCCATCGTTCTGCGACTTTTGGATTGGGCGCTTGCTTTTTGATTTCCGTAACAACTTGATCAAAAGTTTCCGAAGTGACGTGAAGAAAGAACTGAGGAGGTTTGTCCCCTTGGGCTTTAAGAACCTTTGTAACATAAGCCTTCACATATTGAGGGCCACCTTGTAGATCTGAAACCGTGGCTGCCATGATTGGGAAGTTTTCTGAAAGAAGAGT
>JAHRXB010000157.1 GCA_019104905.1 Bdellovibrio sp. | reverse complement strand
GATCTTATAGGCCACTAAAGTGCTGGAATAAAAAATCCCCACGACACTATCAAGTTGAGTATTTCCTTCAGAGTAAAAGTCCCCTTCAAGAATCGTATCAATCCAGATATTGGCTTGTTCAACAGCTACTTTTTGCAAAGCGAGTAAATCACGATGAGAAAGAAGCGCACTTCTTTTGCCATTTTTGTAAATGACAGTTTGATAGAACGGCTTTGTGCATTTTTCTGCGCACGCTACTTTGTAGCTTTCGATCAAATCATAAAACTTACCGGCGCCAACGAAATGGTCGTCAGCTTGGGCACTGAAAGAGAAGGCGAGGGCCAAAAACAGGCCAAGAATTTTGTGAGTCATGGAAATGACCTCCTGTGGCCCCCTATATAGACCTTAGGGGCCGAGATGTATAATTCAAAATATTTATGATGTTATGCATTTCTGAGTCCCTAAGAAGGGATCTCAGCCAGCTTTCTTTTAAGGATCTTGCCGCTGTCGCCCTTGGGGAGAGCAGCTAAGAACACAAAATGCTTGGGTATTTTGAATTTAGCAAGATTTTGAAGGCAGTGAGATTGAAGTTCCTCCACCGTCAGTGTGTCGCTATGGCGAACCACAAACGCTTTGCCCACTTCGCCCCATTTTTCATCGGGGACACCAATGACGGCCGCTTCCAAAACCCCGGGGTGAGCACGAAGAATCTGTTCCACTTCCGGTGGGTAAACGTTTTCTCCGCCTGAAATGAACATGTCTTTTTTTCGACCGACGACATAGTAATAGCCCTCGGAATCGCGTCGCACGAGATCTCCAGTATAGAGCCACCCTTCTTTGATAGTTTCCTGAGTGGCTTTGTCGTTATGCCAATAACCATTCATGCACATCGGGCCGCGCAAGACCAATTCTCCGACTTCATTGTCTGGAAGTTCTTTTCCGTCATTGTCGACGACTTTGGCTTCAATGTAAAAATTAGGGAAGCCGATGGAGCCAATTTTGCGAATGGCGTCTTCTTCGTTCAAAGAAAATACGTTGGGACCGAATTCAGTCAGTCCATAACCTTGGCGAATAGGAATTCCTTTTTTATCCCAAGTCTTAATAAGTTCTAAAGGCATCGGCTCGCCACCAACAATCGCGTACCGAATGCTTGAAAGATTCGAGTCCTTAAACAGAGGCGAGCGAGCCATCATTTCCATGGTTGTCGGCACGCCAAAAAGAATGGTGGCTTTTTCCTGTGCGCTCAAGGCCAAGATTTGATCGGCATCGAACTTCTTAAGGAAAACAACCTTGGCTCCACGATGAATGAAGGGAGTCGTCAAGACGTTCCATCCTCCCGTGTGGAAGAAAGGCAAGAAGATGACGGTGCAATCAGTTTGAGAAATATTCAGGCGCAATGTGGTGTTGATCGAGTTCCAAAAGAGCATTTTGTAAGACAAAATGGCGCCCTTCGGAGCCCCCGTGGTTCCTGACGTATAAAGCACCATCACCGGGTCGTTTTCAAGGGACGTGAACGGATACTCCTCGTCAGAGCTGTTTTCCAGTTGGCTTGCAAAGCTGTTTTCGCCTTGGAAAAGAAGCTGGGTGGGTTTGGAAGAGGCGGGAAGATTCTCAACAATGCCACGATAAGCTTCTTGGAATAAAATCAATTTAGGAGATGAGTCCGTGATGATGTGATCCACTTCCCGTTGGGTGAGGCGGAAGTTCACGGGAACAAGAATCGCTCCCAATCTTTGCAAGGCAAAAAACAAGAAGACGTATTCAAGTTCGTTGGTGGCTAGGACCGCAACGCGATCCCCTTTGCGCACTCCGTATTCGTTGTGAAGGAAATGGGCTCCTTGATTGGCTAGTTTAAAAAGTTTTGCATAAGAAAATTCGCGCCCCGTTTCGCCATCTTTAACGGCGATGTTTTGAGGTGAATAAAGTTTCCAGCGTTTTAGCCAATCTAGTTCCATAATACCCTCTTGTTAAGTGCCTATGTATCGTATCCCCACTCTAGGGCGAGAGCAGCCATGCTCATACCACCGCCAGAGCCCAACATAAAGACCAAATCCCCTTTTTTCATTTTCTTCTGTTTGGCGGCGTCAGCGATCGCCATGCCAATAGAAGCGGATCCTGTGTAGCCAAAACGATCCATGATGTAGTGAGCGCGGTCGCGTGGAAGCTCAAGCTTATCCAGCGTTTCATAAATGCTTTGAACGTTAAACTGAGTGATGAAGAAATGTTTGATGTCCAAAGGCTTCTTTTGCAAACGCTCGAGCAAAATGTTGGTGAGGCGTGGCCAGTGAATGCCGTTCGTTTCTGGGGGAATGCGTTTTGGGAACGCCAAGAGGTGCCCCTTGTTCTCGATCACTTCATGAGTGACAGGCTGAGCAGTTCCTCCAGCGTAGATGCCCATGTAATCATGGTAAACGCCTTCTGTGAACATTTGGCTGTCGATAAAACCTTGAGTGTCTTTAGCAGGCTGCAAGATGACAGCGCCGGCGCCATCAGCGAAAAGAGACGCAATCTTGTAGTCGTCAAAATTAAGGTACTTACTCATTCCATAAGCGCCAACAACCAATACGTTTTTGTATTTGCTGTCTGCGGCGATATATTTTGAAGCGATATCGCAGCCAACGACAAAACCAGCGCAAGCGGTGTTGATGTCATAAGTTCCCGCGTTAACGGCACCCATGCGATAGGCCACCACGGAGGCGGTGGAGGGGGAAAGATAGTCCGGCGTATCAGTTGAGACGATGATGAGATCAAGGTCTTTCGCGGTGATGCCCGCGTTTTTCATCGCCTCTTCAGCAGCAGGAATAATCAGATCTGATGTACGTTGGTCTTCTCGCATCCAGCGGCGTTCATGGATATTTCTTTGTTCAACTAAGAACTTACCGATGTCTTTCTTGTAGAGGTCATTAAAGTACTGATTAGAGATTACACGCTCTGGCGCGTACATTCCGGTTCCGACGATTGTCGCTGCTCTTGTTTTCATCGTTTTTCTTCCTTTGAGGCCCATTTTCAGAAAAAGCCTCTGCGATTTGGCTCATCTACAAAGCATTTTTGGTAATTTGGCAAGAAAAGAAATATAGAGCAACGGCTCTATTCACAGAGCGAAAAAGTGCGATTTCCTTTGACGGCATCGGGCTGCGCCGATAATCCCACTGTATGAAAAACATTAATTTCAATTTTCAAAATAAAAATGCAGTCGTTACCGGAGGCGCTTCTGGTATCGGTTTTCAAATCACTCAAAGCTTCCTTGAGGCCGGTGGAAATGTTTCTATCTGGGATTACTCTGAGCAAGCATTGCAAAACGCGAAGACAGAGTTGTCAAAGTACGGAGCTCAAGTTCACGTCGCACAAGTGGACGTGACCAATCGTGATTCTGTCGCGAAGGCTGCGGCCTCTTTGCCGTGGGCTGTGGATATTCTTGTGAATAACGCGGGTATCACGCGCGATAAGTCTTTCGCGAAGATGATGCCGGAAGACTGGGATGCTGTGATTAGCACAAACCTCACAGGTCTCTTTAACGTTACTAAAACTTTATTAGAGAAATTCAACCCTGGTTCTAACCACAAACGTATTATCAACATTTCCTCCGTCGTCGGGTTGTATGGAAACTTCGGCCAAACTAACTACGCCGCAGCAAAATCAGGTGTGATTGGGATGTCTAAGACCTGGGGTAAAGAGTTGGGCCGTAAGGGCTTTACATCGAATGCGATTGCTCCTGGCTTCATTATGACGGCCATGACAAAGGCAATGCCTAAGGAAGTCCTCGAAGGTATGGCAGCCAAAGTTCCTGTGACTCGCCTTGGTGAAACTGAAGATATTGCAAACGCATGTTTGTTCTTGGCAAGCGAACAGGCAAGCTATATTAACGGCACTGTTTTGAGTGTCGATGGTGGCATCGTCCTCTAGGGCGATCCCCAATCCTAAACGGAGGCTTTTATGAAATCACTCATCTTGGCAGTATTCATCGCGTGTTCGGGTCTTTTTGTTTCTATGGAATCTTTGGCGAAGCCTGAAGATTTCCAGGGCTTTGTTCAGGTTTCTGCACAACGCGAACTTTACGTTGATTACGTGGCTCCAGAGCGTGGCCTGCCAACGGTGGTTCTTATCAATGGCCTCACCTACAGCACTCGCCAGTGGGAGAACTTTGTTCAACCATTGATTGCTAAAGGTATCGGCGTTCTTCGTTACGATCCGTTTGGGCAAGGACAAACACTTTTGAAGTATGCTCCGATCTTGGCTCCGATTCCGTATCAAGATCAGATTGCGGATTTAAAAGTTCTTTTAGAGAAAATGAAAGTTAAAGGCCCTTATAATTTAGTTGGGCTCTCTTACGGTGGCGGCATTGCCGCTGGTTTTGCCGCCGCTTATCCATCCCTTATTAAAAACCTTGTCATGATGGCGCCGTTCACGCGTCCTTTGGATGGAACTGACAACTGGATTAAGGCGCAGATTTGGGCGACTCGCCAGATCTTCCCTTTAAACAAAATGTCTGATGATGATCTGTACGACTACTATCTTCACCAGATCGTTTATGCGACTTACCCTCAGGCAGAACCCATTGTTTTGGAAAATCCATTTAAATTGGAAGCAACCTACCGATTGGTTCAAGGGATTCGCAAAGCTCGTCCGATTGATTTGACTCATACAATTCCAGCTCGCGCGTTGCACTTGATGATTGCTCGTCAAGATCAGTACATCAACACCAGCGTTCTTGATGAGTATTGGGATGCGGTTCCTCATGAGGCTCGCGCAAGCCGTCTTTATATCAATGGCTCTGAGCACAAGATGGTTGAAGCTGTTCCTAACTTCACGGCGGCGTGGGTTTATGAGATTGTCACTGGCAATAAAAGACTTTTCAAGGGTCAGGACTTCGAAGGTTATCCCTTCCGTGGAGAAGTTCGCGCTGGCGATGAGAACATCAAGGTGGGTCGCGAATGATTAACTTCGAAGTTAAAGAAGGACTTGTCCCCGAGGATGTTTTTTTCATTCATGGAAATCTCTCTTCCAATCGCTGGTGGTATCCCTCTGAAGAAATTTGGAAGAAGAATGCAGCCGGGAAGAACTACAAAGGCGCTTTGATCTATGCGGAGTTCCGTGGTTGTGGAAAAAGCTCTGCACCGAAAGATTCAAGTGAAGTGAACTTGCATACCTTTGCTGAGGACTTTATCGGCGTTATTAAGTCTTTGAATCGCGGACCGGTTCATGTTGTTGGGCACTCCACTGGGGGTTTAATTGCAGCTTTGATGATGGCAAAAGAGCCAAGCCTTTTCAAAAAGGGAGTTCTTTTGGATCCTGTCGGTGCCAAGGGAATCACCTTTGATCGCTCCATGATTGCTGCTTTTGAGCAAATGAAGCAGGACAAGAACCTCACTGCAGCCGTTATAGGATCTACGATTCATAATAATAATCCAGAAACAGATTTCTTTAAGCAAATCGTTGTTGAAGACGCCTTCCATTCGGTGAAAACCGTTGGACATTGGGTGCTTGAAGCCCTTGATGGGCTTGATGTTCGCGATGAAGTGTCAAAAGTGAAAAATGATGTTCTGGTTCTTCATGGTGAGCATGATCAGCTTCTTCCTGTGGCCGATTCTCAAGCTTTAGCGGGTCTTCTTGTAAACGGAAAGTTCCAGACGATTGAAGGTCAGGGGCATTGCGCGAACGTTGAGTCGCCAGAAAAATTCGTGAATATCGTTCGTAGTTATCTCTTCTAAAGTCTCAGTGCCGCCTTGCGGCACTTTTCGCTATCTCATACGGGACGGCTTAATTTGTTGCCCACCCATGGGTTTTACGTTAGTTATCGAATAATAAATTACAATTTTATGACAAAACTATTTTGCGTCTCCTAGGGAGTGCCAACCTATGTCTGAAAATAGAGATGAGTATAATCGTGCTGGTTTGATCGCGTTTGCCTTTACAATGGCATTCTGTTTCGCGTTCTTCTTCTATCTTGTTGCTGTGAACAAGGGAGTGGATTTGGCGGAAAATGTGGTTGATCCCAATGCCCCAGTTGCTGAAGGTGCCGCTCCGGCCTTCGACATCACTCAAGTGAAAGAACCGTGGGTTTCTACACCTGAGCTTGTAGAATACGGAAAGAAGACATTCGCAGCCAACTGCGCCATGTGTCATGGTGCCGAAGGCAAGGGTGATGGTGCTGCGGGTGCGGGTTTGAATCCTAAGCCTCGTAACCTTGTTGAGGGCAAGTGGACTCAAGGGGAAGGCGTCACTTCTCTTTTCAAAGTTTTGCAAAACGGAATCAAAGGTTCATCCATGGCCTCTTATGCTCACTTTAAGCCGGCAGATCGTTGGGCGTTGGTGATGTACATTGATTCAATCACTCAGAATAAATCTAAAGAAGATCCTGCTAAAGTTGCTGAGTTTGCAAAAACGGCTCAATAATTAAGGATTTAAGAATGCTTTCTGCAAAGCTTGTTTTAAATATGAAAACAATGGGAGTGGCGCTGTCAGCGACCGCTCTTCTTTGTTTTTCAGCGAACACACAAGCTTATGATGGAAAACCGGCTCCGATGGTTGCGAATGAGCAGCCTAAAGAGCTTGAGGGTGTCGGTATCGACGAAAAATTGGGTGGAAAGGTCGATCTTTCATTAAAGGTGAAAGATGACAATGGACAAGAAGTGACTTTGGGTTCCTTCTTTGATGGCAAACACCCCGTGATTATCTCTCCGGTGTATTTCTCGTGCCCTGGTCTTTGCAACTTTCATCTGAACGGCCTGACGGATGCCTTGAAGTTGATGGAGAACGAGTGGACGGTGGGTAAGAAGTTTAAAATCTTATCTATGAGTTTTGACTCAAAAGAGACTCCCGACTTGGCGGCCGCCAAGAAAAAGACTTACATGAAAATCTATGGTCGCGAAGGTGCTGAAAAGGAATGGCACTTTTTGACGGCGGATGAGGCGACGGTTCAGTCGATCACGCAGTCTTTAGGATTTAAGTTTAAGTGGGATGAGTCCCAAAAAGAGTGGGCCCATGCTTCGGCGGCGGTGATTATCACTCCGGACGGCACGATCTCACGTTATTTGCCTGGGATTTTGTTCAATCCCAAGGACATCAAGTTAGCGCTGAACGAGGCGACCGAGGGAAAGATCGGCAGCATTGTGGATAGCTTGGTGCTTTATTGTTTTAAGTATGACCCACATCAAAGCAAGTACACTCTTGCGGCCTTTAATCTGATGAAGATGGGCGGAGCGGTAATGGTTTTGGTGATGGTTTTATGGTTATTGCCGATTTTGATTCGTTCACGAAAGGCGAAGAAGAAAGAGGCGGGGAGATAAAGGTACATGATGTGGTTTAATATTGCGAAGGCCCAATCCTTCATGCCAACGCAAGCAACCGAGATTGCAAAGCAGGTGGACAATCTGTACGGTTTCTTGCTGATTACAAGTTTTATTGCCTGCGTCCTTGTTATTGGCGGGATGATTTTCTTCGTCTGGAAATACAGACGTAGAACTCCCAACGACAAGACAGCGTATATCTCTCACAATACTTTCCTGGAGTTCTTGTGGTCATTTATTCCACTTGTCATCTTCCTCGGGGTGTTTGCTTGGGGATGGTATATCTATCATCAGATGAGAGCGATGCCTAAAGACGCTCTTGAGATCAATGTCCTGGGTAAACAATGGGCGTGGGAAGTTGAATACAAGAACGGCTTTAAAGCTGTAAATGAAGTTGTTGT
>JAHRXB010000138.1 GCA_019104905.1 Bdellovibrio sp. | reverse complement strand
GAGCGGCTCACATGTTAGAGCACATGATGTTTAAAGGCGCCAAAAAATACGATGGCAAAGCCTTTGATCGTATTTTCCATGAAAATGGCATTACCAATAACGCCTTTACATCCAATGATTATACGGGTTTCTACGAAAATCTTCCCAGTTCCAAACTTGAGCTTGTCATGGACATGGAAGTGGATCGTATGAGTTCTTTGGCTTTGAATCCCGACGATTTAAAAAGTGAAAAAGAGGTGGTCAAAGAAGAGCGACGTTGGCGTATCGATAACAACCCGATGGGATTGTTGCGAGAACTGATGATGAGCACGATCTTTAAGGTTCATCCCTATAAGTGGCCTGTGATTGGACACATGAAAGACATCGAAAACTACGATGCTGAAAAGCTGCGCTTCTTCTATAATACCTTTTACGTCCCCAACAATGCAGTTTTGGTTATTGTGGGTGACTTCAAAACTTCAAAAGTGAAAAGTCTTATCGAAGACTATTATGGAAAGTTGCCGTCGCGTCCCTTGCCTGAAAGAAAATATGCGATGGAGCCTGCGCAGAAGGTTCAACAAAATGCCGTTCTGAAGAAAGACGTGCAAAATAGTTCATTCGTCGTGGCTTTCCAAAGTCCTCGTCAAGGGGAGCCTGATATGTACGCTTTGGATTTGGCGGCGAATATTTTGGGTTATGGCACTTCCAGCCGTTTGCACAAACGCCTGGTTTATCAAAAAGAAATTGCGACGTCGGCTTATGCTTACAACTTTGCGATGAAAGATGCCGGGATCTTAGGTGTTGGTGTGAATATGAAGCCCGGCTTGAACACCCAAGAAGCTTTGGACATTGTTTACAACGAAATTTGGAAACTGCGTAATCAAAATGTCACGGATCCTGAGTTAGAAAAGGCCAAAACTCAAGTCATGAAAGATCTTGTGGACAGTCTTAAGACCATGGACGGAAAAGCACGCGCCTTAGCGGTGAATGAAATTGTCACGGGTTCTTATCAAAGTCTTTTTACGGATCTTGAGAAGTACCAAGCGGTGACTTCAGAGGATATCAAGAAGGTGGCGAATAAATACACCCAGCAGACACAGCGTTCGATCATCACCCTAGAACCGAAAATGAAGAAGGAATAGAACATGAAAAGAGTTTCCTACGCCTTAGTACTTCCTTTGATTTGTTCATCTTTGATTTCTTGTTCTTCATCCCCCAAGCAGGCCGGCTCCAAGCCAGGAAAGGGCTACGTCACCAAGGGGAATGGTTCCTTCACGCTTCAGCCTTTTAAAGAAGTGACATTGGAAAATGGCCTCAAGATTATTTTCATTCGCGATATGACGTTGCCGCGCTTGAGCTTAACTTTGATGTTTAAGACGGGAAGTGTGCAAGAGACCGACGCGAAGGCAGGCCTGAATGCTTTAACGGCTTATCTTTTGGAGCAGGGCACACAAAGTCGTAACGCCATGAAGGTCGCCGATGACTTTGGCCAGTTGGGATCCTCTTTGGATGTTTCCCCAGGCGCCGATGTCACGACGGTGTATGCGGACTCTTTATCAACGGGTTCTGATTTTTTGTTGGATCTCTTTGTTGATGTCGCGATGAATCCGGCCTTTAAGGATGCCGAGATTTCTCGTCTGCGAGCTCAGATGTTGGCGGGACTTCAGAAGAAGATTGATAATCCCTCGGCCTATGCCGATGATCGCATGGATCAATATCTTTACGGAGCTCACCCCTACGCCCGTGATGTGAATGGCACTCCAGAGGCACTGCGTGGAATTTCCAAGCAAGACATTATTAAGCATTACCTGACATTCTATCGACCTAACAACGCTTCTTTGGCCGTGGTGGGTAGCTTTGGGGATGAGTTTGAAAAAAGAGTCGAAGAGATTTTTGGAAAATGGACCAAAAGAACAATTCCCGTCGTAAATACGGAGGCGCCACCGGCGATTGACGACCTGAAAGTTAAGTTGATTGTTAAAAAAGGACTGCAACAAACTCAGATTCGTATCTCCGGTTTGGGGATTGCACGATCGAATGAAGACTATCTGCGGTTGCGATTGGCTAACGAAGCGTTGGGCGGAGGTTTCGCCAGCCGTTTGAATCAGAAGGTCCGCGACGATCTGGGACTGACCTATTCGATCTATTCCTACTTTGATGTGCGAAAAGAACGCGGCAGTTTTGACGTTTCAACTTTCACAAAGAACGAAACAGCGGGGAAAGCCCTTGAGGAAACTTTGAAGGTGATTCGCGACTATGCTGAACAAGGCGCTCAGGAGTCGGAAGTGGCCGGAGCCCGCAGCCAATTGATCGGTCAATTTCCTCGCGCTATCGAAACGGCAGATCGTTTGGCCTACAATCTGTTGGCCTTGGACTTCTATGGAATCCCTGTCGACTATCTGACAGACTTTAATAAGAATGTGGGTGCGATCAAGGCGGCAGAAGCCAACAAAGCCTTCCAAAAGGCGATTGATCCCAGCAAATTAAAAGTTTTAGTTTATGGTGATGAAAAGATTATTTCTCAGTTCGAGAAATACAAACCCGAGATTGAGCGAATGAAGTAGTCGGGGACACTGATATTCAAAAGACTTTGTGAGGATCTGCCGCTGGAATGAGCGGCAGATTTTTTTTGGAAAGGACTATTTCTTTTTCTTGCGGGCGCGAAGATAGATGTAAGCACCAAGGGCGGCCAAGATCAGGGCTCCGGCTAAGAGCATGGTTTTATTTTTTCCACCGCTGCCTTCGGTTCCATCACCTTGCAGCATATCTGCGGGCATGGCCGAACTGATAGGGGCCCCTAAAGTTTCAGAACCAGGGCGAATTGGACCAAGGTCGGGCTTCGCTAAAAGATTTTTCGAGGCTATCACTCGCAGACTCATCACCGCTTTGAAGAAGTCTTGGCTGTATTTGGTGTAGTACTGCTTGTGCGCACTGAAGGTTACGAGGATCGCGATTTTGTCTTTGATCGTCGCAAGATAACGAGTGAAGTAGTTGGGGACTTCAGATCCTAAGTGCAAAGAATCGACCCACGCCTGATCGTTGATCTGCACGCTTTTTGATTTATAAACGATTTTAGACTCACTAGAGCCACCGCCGCGCATATTCACGGTGATCGGGGTGTTTAAGTGGGATTCGTAAAGAGCGAACGTATCGGTCGGGCCGACTTCTTTGGCGGTCAAAATGATAATGGCCTCTTTAGATTCTTTAGTCTGTTCGCTGCGGCAGACCCATTCGGTTTGCTCCAGGTTGCATTTCCATGATTCCGGCATTTCGAATGCAATATAGGCATTACGAAAGACTTTTGCATGGGCGCTAAAACTGAGTAGAATAACGGCGAGTGATGCGAACAAACGATACTTCATGCAGACCTCGAGTTGGTTTTACTTGCACTCCGACTTCTTCGGAGTAAGTCTGCGTTAAGTATAATAACAAAATTCCTTCGGATCAAAGAGCAAAGGAGAAAAATCCAGTGAAGAATCTTTACCAGCTGACAACCTTTGTAACAGTTATTAGCGAGGGAAGCATGACGGCCGCAGCGGACAAGTTGTATCTGACTCAACCGGCGGTCTCCCAGCAGATTCGTAACCTGGAGGAAGATCTAGGGGTTGAGTTATTGGTGCGTGGAGTTCGTCAGATCAAAGCGACGCCTCAGGGTGAAGTTCTCTATGAATACGCCAAGAAGATTATCAATCTGACCCAGCAAGCGGAGATCGCCATTAAATCCATTGGCAATCAGATGAAGGGTCAACTGCGCATAGGTACTTTGAACTCACTGGGACTTCATTTGATGAGTCCGATTGTAGGGCGTTTGATGCGCCATAATCCTGATTTGATGTTGAAGATTGACTACGATAAAGGGGACGAGCTGATCAAGGGATTCAAGAAAGGGCAGTACGATATTTTGATATTGCCAGATGTGAAGACCGAATTTTCCGCGGAGCTAGAAAACTGTGAACAAAAGTTTTTAGCGAAAGAGGAAATGTGGTTGGTGGGTTCAAGTAAAGATGAAAAAATGCCCCAGCAGATCAGCTTCAAAGATATTGGCTCCTTTTCTTTGGTGAACTTTACTGACGAGTTCCCGGGTTTTAATAATCTGGTGAATGGAAAGATGCAGGCCTTAGGTTTACATATTTCGTCTATCTTCGAATCCGCGAATGTGGGAACGTTAAAAAGAGTTATTGAAGCGGGATTGGGATGGGGATTTTTGCCAGCCCACTCGATAAAAAAACAAGTGCGTTCAGGACGAGTCAATCGGGTGTATGTGAAGGATCTTCATTACGAGATTGATCTTATGTTCTATTACAAAAAGAATTCCGAGAGCAAAGCTCTGGTCGAGGTCTTCTACCAAACTTTAGCCCAGCAAGAGAAAGGCTGAGTGTCTACCCCCTAGGGCTAAACATAATCGATGTTTCTTCCGAGAAGTCGTCAGATCTTTTATCCGTAGTAAGGACTGACCATGAAGAAACACTATTCAATTCAGGTGAAACTTGCGGTGCCTATTATTTTGATTGCGCTGCTGGTTTTAGGGACGATGACTTTTATGATGGCGCGAAGTGGCCATGAAGCTGCGGAGAAAGCAGCTCAAGAAAAAACTGTCGCGACGGCGAGAGCTTACGCCACAGAAATGCGTCTTGAGGTCGAACACGGATTGGATATCGCAAGAAACTTCGCCCATATTCTTGAATCTTATAAAAAGAACGGCCATACCGGTCGTAGCTCCGTCGCAGAAGCGCTTCGCGAGGTTTTAGTAAAAAATAAATTTCTGATTGGAACTTGGACGGGCTGGGAGCCGAATGCTTGGGATGGAAAAGATTCTGAGTTTGTCGGCGTTCAAGGACATGATCAATCGGGTCGTTTTGTACCTTATTTGAACTGGGAGGGCGGCAAGGCCTCTTTGACTCCGCTGGTGGGTTATAACAACCCTGGCGAAGGAGACTTTTATTTAGTTCCCAAAAACCGCCTGAAAGAAACCATGGTCGAACCCTATTTGTATCCTATCGACGGTGTTCAAACTCTGATGACTTCTGCGGTTGTTCCGATTGTTCTTGATGGTAAGTTTGTGGGCGTCGCCGGGGTTGATTTGCCCTTGAAAGAGATTCAAAAGAAAGTGGCGTCGATCAAGCCGTATGAAACTTCAGAGGCCTATCTTGTGACAGCGAAGGGAAACTATGTTTCTCATCCAGATGAAAAGATGATTACAAAAACTGCCGAGTATCCGTTTGAAGTTGAAAAATTCAAAGAGGCCATTCAAAAGGGACAAGAGTTCGCAACGACAGGCATTGATAGTCGCGATAAGAGCGAATACTTATACGTTGTTAGTCCAATTTCCGTGGGAAATACCGAAGAGCCTTGGGCCTTGATTGTAAGAACTCCAACCAAAACAGTTTTAGCTGAAGCGACAGCCATGGTTTGGACACAAGTGATCATTGCCTTCACGGGCATTTTGTTCCTTCTCGCAGCGGTTGTTTTGATCGCACGTTATATTGCCAAGTCCGTAAGTTCGTTATCTGAAAAACTTCAATCCTCTGGCGAACAAGTGTCGTCGGCCATTCATCAGCTTTCGATTGCAGGACAATCCTTGTCTCAATCTTCCGGTGCGTCGGCGGCCTCTTTAGAGGAAACCGTGGCTTCCTTGGAAGAGCTGACTTCCATGGTGAAGTTGAACTCGGACAATGCCAAACAAGCGGCGGCCTTGTCATCGACCTCTTCAGAAGTGGCGGTGCAAGGAGAGCGTGAGATGTTGGACTTGTTGGTTTCCATGAGAGAGATCTCTGATTCCTCCAAAAAGATTGAAGAAATCATCAACGTCATTGACGATATTGCTTTCCAAACAAATCTTTTGGCCTTGAATGCCTCCGTCGAGGCGGCAAGAGCGGGAGAACACGGTAAAGGTTTTGCCGTGGTTGCGGAGGCTGTTCGTTCGTTGGCGCAAAGATCGGCCTCAGCGGCCAAGGACATCACGAGTCTGATTAAAGAATCCGTGGAAAAGATCGAACGCGGCACTTTCAAATCTGAAAAATCCGGAGAAATGCTTAAGAACATCGTTCAATCAGTGAAAAAAGTTTCCGAGCTGAACAATGAAATCTCAATGGCCAGCGAAGAGCAGTCCACGGGAATTGGACAGATCAGCAAAGCCATGAACCAATTGGATCAGTCCGTGCAATCTAATGCGGCTTCTTCAGAAGAGATTGCGGGCACGGCGGATGAAATTAATACTCAGGCGCAAATTATGAAGTCCGTGGTCGATGAACTCAACCTTGTTGTTTATGGCGAGGAGGGGGGAAATGTTCATGGAGCACGAGTGACGGAGTTCCGCGGCAAGGCGGACTCCGATGATTCCGTGAAAAAGGCCGCTTAGAAAATCACACTGTCGGGAAGACCCAAGCGAGCGGCGATGATGCGTACGATCTCACTGGCGTTCTCCTCAAGGGCTCGTTCTGTCACATTGAAGACGGGCCAGCGTCGGTTCTGTTTAAATATTTTTTCCGCATATTCAATTTCTTTTGCGATGTGGCCCATGGAGGCATATTCGCCTCCGGGGTCTTGACCGAATTTTTCCAGACGACTTTTGCGAATCCTTTGCAGTGATTCCATATCAATAATCAAACCGACAATGCGACGTTGATCAATTTTGAAAAGTTCTTCAGGCAAGGGAGTGTCTAATACCATGGGCACATTCGCCACCTTCCAACCCTTGTGGCTCAGGAAGATCGAAAGTGGCGTCTTACTGGTGCGAGAAATTCCCACAAGAACAATGTCGGCTTTGTCTAATTCCGCGAAGGTTTTTCCGTCGTCGTGTTTGACCGTGTATTCGATGGCTTCGATGCGTTTAAAATATCTTTCATCGACCGCGCGCAAGGCTCCCACATGGGATTCGGAGTGTTCGCCAAAGAAGGTATCGAGAGTACTTAATAAAGGCCCCAAAAGATCGAAGTAGGGAATGCCCTTTGCGGAGGCTTGTTCGCGAATCTTGTTGCGAAGTTGCTGGCTGGCTACGGTGTAAGCCAACATGCCTCGACGCTCGAAGCACTCTTCGATCACGGCCTCAGCTTGAGTTTCCGTGCGAACATTTTTACAACGGATGATGTTGATCTCTTTAGAAGAGTACTGAACCAGGGCCGCGCGAATCATGGTCGCGGCAGTTTCCCCGGTGCTGTCGGAAAGAATATAGATCGTATAGGATTCGTTTTTAGGGTCCATCATCAGTCGGCAAACCCGTTGATCAAAGCGCGGCGAACATTTTCAATATGTTCCTTCAACCACAGATCCGCCATGCTGGAAAACAGAATAAAGGCAAAATCGGGGCTGGCTTTGATCAGCAAACAAGTTGTTTTATTTTCGGGATCCAAGTTCTGAAGTTGCAGCTTTTGCAACATGGCTTTGGAATCTGTTTTCAAAACGGACAGCAAAGTCATATTGGGAACTTTCACAACCGACTTGGAATTGTTTTTGAGAAGCTGGGTCACACCTTTATGGAAGGACGCCTGGGCTTTCCATTGGCCATCGTTGTTTTCAAGTAAAATACCCGCATCAAAAAACATGGCCAGGCGAGAAAAAACGATGATCGCACGATCAATGTGATCATCAGGCAGTCCTTGGGAAAGGCCACGAATCAGGGCCGTGTCGCGTGAGGGTTCAAAAGAGGCCTGAATATGTTCCGCCTCTTCCACTTTGTTTTCAAAATCATTGTCCAAGAAAGACTCAAAACGTTTTTGCAGTTTTGTGATTTTTGAAACAAGTGTTTGGGACAATTTTTCCATGTCATCTCTCCTCTGACCTATTTATTGTGAGGAGGATTGGCCCTTTAATCAAGTACGACGGTGAAATCTTCGAAGGTGTGATGAGTGTGCCAAGCCGCTTGCAGATTCCCGGTACTTTGTCCAGGTGGAAGGAAAACGCGCAAGCTGGGCTCTTTGAGGTTTTGCCAGATATCAAAGATGGAGGAGGTCCATTTCGATAGATCTCCGTTCCAGGGAAGAACGACGACCCATTTATTAGGAAGAAGTTCTTCGGAGGCAATCATCAAGGGCGCATTGCTGGAAATGGGGAAGGCCCTTTTTTCAAGCTCCGTTTCCTCCAAAACCTCCTTCACAAAGGACGGCAGGTTCGGAGTGATATGACGAGAAGACTTGCACAGTTGAAAATTCAGATACCAGTCAAGGCGGGTCGTCCAATGTGATCTTTCTAAGTCAGGCACGATCCACAGGTCAGAGCCGGGATTTAAAGCGCTGGCTTGGGAAAGCACACTTAAAGACATCAGTGAACCTTGCTTACTTGATCCAGAAGACCGTTCACGAAGCTGGCCGACTCAGTCGTGCCATACTTCTTGGCGATTTCCACCGCTTCGTTGATGGCGATGTTTTCTTTGATCGGATCTTTCGCGAATTTCATTTCATAAACGGCAATACGCAAGATGTTGCGATCGATCGTGGCCATACGCTCGACTTTCCAGTGAGCGCTGGAGGCTTGAATTTTTGCATCAATCGCTTCTTTATGGGATTGAACACCCGTGACCAAAAGGTCCGCGTAAGTCGTGACCTCAGGGTCTACGCTTTGTTCAAACACGTCCAAGAAAGTTTGGTAGCTGATCTGAGGAGCAAACTCAGTTTGAAAAAGGAGTTGCAGTGCGAGTTCGCGGGCTTGTCGTCTTGCTGTCAGTTTCATGGTTAGGCTTCTTCTCGCTTTCAACAAAGTTCATCGCTGTAAGGCTTAATTGTGGATTATTTGCATCGACAAAATCAAGAAGTTCAGCGTCTTCCAAAGTCTCAACAAACTCTTGAACGTCCTTGAACGTACGGTACACACTCGCGAAGCGGATGTAGGCCACGTCATCGAGTTGTTTGAGTTCGGCCATGACTTTTTTGCCGATAAGACGAGATGAGATCTCACTTTCGCCCCGGTTGATAACCCAGGCTGAGATTCTTTCTACAACCGCATCAATCTGCGCCAAGCTTACAGGTCGTTTTTGGCAGGCAGCTTGAAGACCTTTAAGGATTTTCTCTTTGCTGAAAGGTTCGCGGCGTCCATCTTTTTTAATAATGAACGGGAAGGCTAGCATGATTGTTTCAACAGTCGAAAAACGTGCTTTACATTCAAGGCACTCACGACGGCGGCGGATGCTGCCATCTTTTTGCACTCTCGTGTCTAGAACTCTATCGTCTGCATGTCCGCAAAAGGGGCATTTCATAGTCTTTGGTCCCGTCCTAAAAGCTGCCTGGAGATTAGGTATCAGGCGGAAAGGAGTCAATGTGTCTAGTGTTGAATGTCTTTGTGCGTCATTGACTTAACTCATAGGATAAAACCTGGCTAGAATAGAGGGGTAGAATTGAGGTGCGTGTGAAGACTTTTCTCTCGTTGATTTTGCCCTTGTTGATAAGTTCGATGGCATTTGGACAAGACTCCCAACCCCGCGTTGGAAGAGACGCGGCCGCGCGGTATTTCCAAAAAAGAGACCCGGCTCAAACTTATCAAGGGGGGGCGGCCTCGGATCACTACCTGGCATTGCATTTTGGTCGTTACATGGCTTCTCAGTCTTACGAGTGGGGCAAAAACGGGCAGGAAGACGATGTTGGCAAGAACAACTTTGGAGTCACCTACCGAGTGGGGGAATGGCAAAACTCCATGGATTTGAATTTACGGTTGGACTACAGCGAGTTTGAGGTCGGAGGGGAAAAGCCGACGAAATTGTCTTTTCTTCCGCTGATTACGTTCCCAGATGCGAGCTCACGTTTTCCTCTCTATTTTGGGGCGGGACTGGGTTTGGGAGTTTTTTTCAAACAAGCATCGGGTAAATCCTCCTTGTCTTTGGATTATCAGTTGGTGGCAGGGGCTCGCTTCTTTGATATCTTCGAAAATACTGGCTTCTTCATCGAAGCTGGTTTAAAAAATCACCTTCTTATTCTCTCGTCTGGTCAACTTAACGGCACCTTCTTATCAGGTGGATTGGTATTTACATTTTGAAGATTCATAAACATCTCGTCGAAACAATTATTGGGGCTCTTGATGAAGTTTTCGAACAAGGGCAGTACGCGGACAAAGTCATTCAGAGAAATCTGAAAGCACAAAAGCAATGGGGGTCTCGGGATCGCCGCTTTTTTGCCGAAAGTGTTTACGAAATCGTGCGCTGGGAACGCTTGTTGGGATACCTTGCGAATGACAACGATTTTTGGAAAATCTGGGGTGCCTACTGGATTCGTCAGGGGAATGAACTTCCTGACTGGGAAGAGCTGGAAGGCCTTTCCGTCAAAGGGGTGATGGCACGTCAAAAAGACATTCCGTCTTTCGCGGTGGCGCAGTCCATTCCGGATTGGATGGAAAAGCGTTTAGAAAAAGAACTGGGAGCGGAATACAAAGAGGTGGTGCGGGCGTTGAATCAGCCGGCAGAAGTTTTTTTGCGCACCAATATTTTAAAAACCACACCTGATGAGTTGCTTAAGACTTTAGCGGACGCAGGCATTCAAGCTGTGAAAGTGTCTCCTGAGTTGCCTCATGCATTGAAACTCACTGAACGAAAAAATGTCTTCATTACCGAGCCCTTTAAAAAAGGTCTTTTTGAAGTTCAGGATGCGGCTTCGCAAATGGTTGTACCTCTTTTGGACGTGCAGCCGGGGCATCGCGTGATTGACGCCTGTGCGGGGGCCGGAGGCAAGAGTCTTCATATGGCGTCGCTGATGAAGAACAAAGGGAAGATCATCTCTTTGGATATTCACGAGTGGAAGCTGAAAGAACTTAAAGTGCGAGCTCGTCGTGACGGGGTCGATGTGATTGAGACCCGGGTGATTGATTCCAACAAAGTGATCAAGCGCATGTACGATTCGGCGGACCGTGTTTTGTTGGACGTGCCGTGTTCGGGAATGGGTGTTTTACGCCGCAATCCTGATTCCAAATGGAAGCTGTCTGATGAAGAAATTGATCGTCTGCAGGATCTTCAATACGAGATCCTGACCAGCTATGCTCCTTTGACTAAAAAGGGCGGACGCCTGGTTTATGCGACGTGCAGTCTGCTTCCCAGTGAAAATGAAAAGCAGATTGAAAAATTCATGGCGGAGTACGGGCAGCACTGGACTTTGCTAAAGCAAATCCACCTTCGTCCAGACAAAGAGGGATTTGACGGATTCTACGCCGCCTTGCTGGAAAGACGTTAGTCTAAATTCCATGGGGTCCCCTCGGAGAAATCGGGGGGTGTGCCGATAAGATTTCGTGATGAAGTACTTGTTTTCCTTCTTCTTGTTGTTTTCATTGCCAGCTCACGCCGGGGTTCTGGTTGAGTTGGGGGGAACCTATTTGTCCGACAGTTTGGCGACGTCTTCCTCCAAAACATCTTCTAAATATTTCTACAATTTGGGAGTCCTTTTTAGTTTTAACAAGACGGTGTGGGGAGGCTGGAACTTTGGCGGCATTTCTCACACAGACTCAGACGCGGTGACGACCACTTTTTCCTCTCAAGATACCGGGCCGTATCTGAAGTGGCAGTTTGGCAAGAATGAGATCTTCAGTCTCAGTGGGGCTTACAACCTCCTCAGTCGAGCGGCCTATAGCTCCGGCTCCACCTCTGAGAACTGGGAGGGGACCAGCATTTGGTTGCAGTTTGGAGTGTCTCCTGAGGTGCGAGAGGGGCTCAATGTGGGCGCTTCTTTGAATTACTATCTTGCAAATTATACAAAGAAAACAGTCAGCAGCGTGGAATCCTCTGCGTCCAACTCCAAAACTTGGATATTCCCGATGCTGACGTTGACTAAGCGCTGGTAGCACACTGCATTGTGCAAAATTAAATGGCATCCTTTCTTTTCATTTGAAAGCTCGTATTCCCCTTGATATGACCCCTGGCAATTAATAGGGGGTCCTCATGATTCGTTCACTAATCGCAATGGCGTTGACTTTGGGAATGGCATCTTCAGCGTTTGCTATCGACAAAGCTTATTTCGAAATCAAAAAAGTAAAAGTAACTGACGTTACAGAGCAATACGCTCAATCAGCGTTATTTGCAAAAAAAGTTGGTCTTCTTGAAGACTGCAACTCTCAAATGCCTTTGGCGCCTAAATTCACTGGCGACAAACAAGGTGATGTAAATCCTTTGAACGCGATCGAGTTGGTTGTAGATCAAATCATCAATATCGGTAAAAAGATCTTCAACGTAATCAATGCGGGTCGCCCTGTTGTAAACATCAAAATCGACACTGCGAATGCTCTTCCTAAAGGTTTGACTTGCTGGTCTGATCTTTCTGGCTGGAACATTCCTCAATCTAAAGTTTACAATGTTCAGTACGAAAACGGTTTCGGTATGACAGTTGTGGATTTCTCTTACCGTGTTACTTACACAGCAGGTGGTTCTGCTGATGGTATCGGTAAATACATCACAAACGCGACATTCCAACCTGCGAATGTTTCTGTTGGTTGGGGTTTCCAATTCGACGCGACGGCTGTGATCCCTTCTGTATTCAACACAGGTTCAAAGCGTGACCCTGTTGCGGGAATGCAAATGAACATGGAATGGAAAGTGACTTCTCCAATGGCTCATGAGCAATCAACTGAAAGCTACTTCGTAAGTGGTGAGAACAAGTTGATCCAACTTCAGTAGTTGGGGCTTTGGGAATTTAGAAAAAAATCTTAATTCCTGACCTAATCCCTGCGCGATCGGTGACTGTGTCATCCGTCGCAGCAGGGATTTTTGTTTTCTGGCTCTCCTTGTACCAGGTACCGAAGATTCTCAAGGCTTTAAAGTCTATAAAAAGCCCGGCTTCGGTGATACTTCCCTCCACATCTCCTAATTCACTTGTGGAGGTGGGAAGGAAATACCGATATTTCCCATCAAGACCAAAATATTTCGTGAGATAAACTTGCAATGAAGCCTGCCCAAATTGTTGGGAAAGGCGTCCTCCGGTGCTTTGTTCTCGAGTCCGTTGACCATAGTGGAGCGTGAAGGCGGTGTTTTGGATCGAGTTTCCCAAAAGGCGGATATTCAGCATGCCACTGAGATCGTTGTAGCCCTTCTCGGTGTTGTTTTCATATTCAGCAGAAACCCCTACGAATTGCGCGTAGGCGGCAAGTTCCCCCGCATACGAGGTGTCTGTGGCGCTTGTTCCTGAGCCTTGCACTTCGGTTTTCATCGCATTGTAAGAGCCCCCAAGCATAAATTCAAAAGGGGAGGGCGAGTTGACGGAGAGCCACATATCCATCATGCGGTTGCGGTTTTTCATGTCCAACCACTCTGTCAAAGACCATCGGCCTTTTTCTCGGTTGGCGGCTCGTTGAGTGAAGTCGATACCACTTCCCCAGCGGCTGGCGCTTTGAGCCTGAGTCGGTCCTGAAAACGCGATAATGCAGAGTAGAAGCAAAGATGAAAACCTAGACATAACCCCATTTTCTCGCTTTTATGGGGGAAGGTCTAAGAAATCCCTCGTTGATACATTGTTAACGTCTCAAAAAAGGATACGTTGTGGTTCATGATTTTGATCCCTTTGCACTAAGAATTTCTGGCGATTTTGGTATTCGCTGGTACGGACTCTCATACATGATGGGGTTCATTTGTGCTTATCTGCTTATTCGTTGGTTGGCGCAAAGGCAAAGATCAGGACTGACAGCCCAGATGGTGGGTGACTTTGTTACCTACGCCGCGATTGGAACTTTGGTGGGTGGACGTTTGGGGTATGTGCTTTTCTATGGCCCTGATTTGTTCTTGAAGTTTAAATCCACATTTCCTTTTTGGGGAGTCTTAGCCGTCAATGAAGGTGGAATGGCCAGCCATGGTGGGATTATCGGGATTGTTCTTGCGTGTTTGTTGTATGCTCGTAAGTATTCCGTGAACTCTTTGTATCTTTTGGATCTTGTCGCCGTGACAGGGCCCATTGGTGTGTTTTTTGGTCGCATCGCGAACTTTATCAATGGCGAGCTGGTGGGACGTCCTTGCGATCCGTCTTTCCCTTTGGCGGTGAAATTTCCGCAAGATATTTTCATGTGGCCTTCACAAGAAGCCACACGATTGCCGGATCTTGCTCCCGTGGTTGAAAAAATCGGCGTGGGGCGTGAGCAGTGGTTGGAGCTTGTAGAAAAGTTTCGTTTTGACGTGGGTTCTCGTGATCAGCTTTATTCCATCATGAATAAAGTCGTTGAATCCATTCAAGAAGGGAATGCGGCGGCCAAAGAGGCGATCGCACCTATTTTGACACCTCGTTATCCATCACAACTTTTCGCAGCGGTGGGTGAGGGGCTTTTTCTTTTTGTCTTTTTGTTTTTGTTATGGAGAAAACCTCGCAAGCCAGGATTTGTCGCGGCGACCTTTGTTCTTCTTTATGCGATCGTGCGTGTGATTGATGAGCACTTCCGTATGCCTGATGCCCATATTGGTTTCCAATGGTTGGGATTGACTCGAGGTCAGTGGCTCAGTGTCGTGATGTTTGCAGTGGGTTTGATACTCATGTTTGTCTGGACTCGCGCAAGTTCCTTGAATGTTCCGGGTTGGGGTAAAGGGCACTCGATCAAACTTGGACGAAAGTAGGCGGCGCTCGGTGGGCGAGGATGGGGAGAGTTCCCCTGGGCGAAAAACGCTCAGACAGTCCTCGCGCATGGAGGGGCTTGCTGGCATTGTGGGTTTTGTTTTTTTGTCTTTTGATTGCTTGGGCTGATTTTTCTTGGCGCTGCGGAACTCGGTTTTTCGCCCAGGGGAACTCTCCCCATTCTCGCGCGACGAGGTCGTCTTTTTTGTTTAGGTTTATTTGGTTTTTGAGGGGCTCTATGAGGGAAATTCATAGAGCCTTTTTCTTTTTTTAGATTTTAAAATCAAAAGTTTGAAGTTCGGTGCGGGAGATTTCTTTTTGTTCTCCGGTGGCGAAGTTCTTTACTGTGACGGTTTTATTGGTCACTTCATTGCTGCCGAGGATGAGGGCGTAGTGGGCGTTCAGCTTGTTGGCTTTTTGCATTTTTTTGCCCATTTTTCCAGAGAGGAAGTTTTCTGCCTTGAGGCCTCGGCTGCGGATTTCGTGGGCGACTTTGATGCTTTCTTCTTCGCCGAGATCATCGGCGCCAATGACGGCGATAAGGACTTCGGATTGAATCGCTAACTCTTTAGGAGTGAGATCGGCCAAACGGTCGATCCCTGCGGCCCAGCCGACGCCCGGAGTTTTTGGGCCCCCCATGGTTTCAATCAAACCATCATAGCGTCCGCCAGCAAGCACGGTGCCTTGTGCACCCAGCTTGGCCGTCGTGAATTCAAAAACAGTGTGAGAATAGTAATCGAGGCCACGCACTAGGTGAGAATTGATCTTATACGGGATCCCCAATTTCTCGATGCCGTCCAAAACTTTTTTAAAGAACGTTTTCGAAGTTTCATTGAGATACTGTTCAAATTTTGGCGCCAGGGCGTTGATTTTTTTGTCGCCTTCATCTTTAGAGTCCAAGATACGCAAAGGATTTTTTTCCAAACGCATTTTGCTGTCTGCTGACAGTTGTTCTTGATGAGCCGTGAAGTAACTGACTAAAGCCTCGCGATAAGCGGCGCGACTTTCTGAGTCTCCGAGAGTGTTGATCTCCAGGGTGCAGTCGGCGGAAATGCCGATTTTTTGCAAGACGTCCCACGCCAAAGCGATGCACTCGACGTCGGCCAGGGGGGAGTCATAACCTAAACACTCTGCGCCCAATTGGTAAAATTGACGATATCGTCCTTTTTGTGGTCGCTCATATCGAAACATCGGGCCGGAGTAATAAAATTTTAACGGAAGGTTTTGACTCAGTCCTTCAGAGATAAAAGCGCGTGCGACGCCTGCTGTCCCCTCAGGTCTTAATGTGAGACTTTCGCCTCCGCGATCTGTAAAATCATAAGTCTCTTTATTCACAACGTCGGAAGTTTCGCCGAGGGTGCGATGAAAAACGTCAGAAAATTCAAAAATTGGAGTTTCAATTTCTCCGTAACCGTACAAAAGGGCCTTCTCATAGGCTGATTGTTCGACAAAACGGAAAAGAAGACTGTCCTCGGGAAGGAGATCACGGGTGCCGCGAACTCTTTGAATTTTGCTGCTCATATTTTCGGCCTCACTCTTCAGTGGAAAGTTCCTTTATAGCAGAGCTAAGGGCAGTGCGCAAAGCTATTGCATTTAAGGTGAGCCTTGTCTTTAATAGGAAGGAGCCCCTATGAGGGGGGCTTTTGGGAATTGGGACGAATGATGAAAAAATGGGTTCTGGCGGGAGTATTCATATTAGCGGCGGTCACGGGTGCCGTGATTTATCAAATGCTGGGCTCGCGGGGCGGAGCGCTGAACGGGGTCGAGGTGGACTGGCGACTTCTTGGGGAGATGGACTATATCACCGGAAAGTCTTCGTCAGAGCTGCAAGCTTTGAATGGCAAAAGCGTTAAGATCCCTGGATTTATGGTGCCTCTCGAAGACAACCAACGGGATGTCGTCGAGTTTTTGTTGGTGCCAAGCCCGCAGGCTTGTATTCATGTTCCACCTCCTCCTCCCAATCAGATGGTTTATGTGAAGATGAAGCGTGGGACAGATGTGGCAGTGGGTCCGATCTGGGTTTATGGGACGTTGAATTTAGTGACAAAGAAATCCATGTACGGCGATGCTTCGTTCGAACTCGTGGGCGAGGCGATAGAACCGTACAAATAATCTCTCAAAGGGGGTTTTATGTTTAAGGTCCTTTTACTTTCGACAATGGTTTTTGCCGCACGAGAGCACGGGGCGCACATGCATGGCGCAGGCAAAGTCAGTATGGCCTTTGATGGCAAAAGAGGTAAAATCGAGTTTCACGTTCCCGCCGAGTCTCTTTATGGCTTTGAACACGAAGCTAAATCAAAAAAAGACAGACAAAAAAAAGAACAGGCTCTGCTGAAGTTAGAGGAAAAGATTTCAGAGATGATCGTTATGGATCCTTCCTTAAAGTGTGAGATCAAAAAAGAGATCTTCGAAGTGAATCAACAGAAAAATCACGCCGAGGTTGAAGCCGAGTTCGGTGTATCTTGTGAGGCTCCTGTTGCGGGCAGCGAGATTTCTTTTCATATGCAAAAAATCTTTCCTCGTTTAAGGAAAGTTCAAGTGGACGTCGTTGCGGATGGTGTCCAAAAATCCCTCCAAGTGACCAATAACGGAGACAGCCTTGGCCTCAAGTAACATCTTAATTGAGATTCGTGATTTACAGTATGTCTATCCAGGGCAGGCCACGCCGACTTTGAAGATCCCTGAATTTTCCATCGTGCGTGGCGAGCAGCTCTTTCTTTATGGCCCCAGCGGGACCGGAAAGACCACCTTGCTGGAAATGCTTTCCGGAGTGTTGAAGCCGTCTCAGGGAAGTTTGAAGATATTGGGTTGTGACTTTGCTAAGATGAGTGATTCGGAGCGGGACTCTTTTCGCGCCGAGCATATGGGATATGTTTTTCAGAACTTTAACTTGATTCCTTATCTGACGGTGCAAGAGAACATTGAATTGCCTTTGCATTTGAGTGCGGCCCGCCGGGCTCGGTTAGGCAGTGTCGATACGGAAATGGTGATTCGCGCTTTGTGCGGAAATCTAGGTATTGGAGAGTTGCTGGGTAAAAAAGTCGCTGAATTGAGTGTCGGTCAACAGCAGCGGGTCGCCGTAGCTAGAGCTCTCTTGGGAAAACCAGATCTGTTGTTGGCCGATGAACCAACCTCAGCTTTGGACACGGATCATCGCGAGAAGTTTTTGAAACTGATGTTTGAGTTGTCTGATCTTTACGGAACAACCGTGGTTTTCGTATCTCATGATCGCAGCATGGAAAAACTTTTTAGCCGCTCCATCTCGTTGGACTCCATTAATAAGGTTGGGTGATGGTCTTCTTAAAATTGGCAATCAAGTCCTTGAAGAATCGCATTTTTGCAACGACGTTGACGGTGATTTCTATCGCTCTCAGCGTGTCTTTATTGCTCTCTGTTGAAAGAGCAAAGCGCGCGGCCGAAGAAGGGTTCACGCAAACCATCAGTAAGACAGATCTTATCGTGGGAGCTCGCAGTGGTCCCTTGCAGTTGATTTTATACACGGTTTTTAACATGGGAAGTGCCACTCATAATATTTCTTATGAGACCTATGAGGAGATCAAAAAAATCCCGGCGATCGAATGGACCATTCCTTATTCGTTGGGGGACGGTCATCGCGGCTTCCGAGTTGTCGGGACCAACCAGGATTTCTTTAAGCATTATCACTATCGTGGAGACCACAAAGTGAAGTTTTCCCAAGGAGGAGAATTTCGCGATTTGTGGGATGTTGTTCTTGGCGCCGATGTCGCCCGTAAATTGGGATACAAACTCAGGTCCCGTGTGGTGGTCGCTCATGGTGTGACCAAAGGGGAAGGTATTCAAGAGCACGATGACAAACCGTTTGTCGTCGCGGGGATTTTGGAGCCGACAGGAACTCCTTTGGATCGTGCGGTGTACATGTCGTTGGAGGGGATGGAAGCCTTGCATGTAGATTGGCAAGAAGGGGCCGCACCCACGGCCGAAAAAATCATTCCCCGTGAACAACTCACAAAAGAAAAATTGAAGGTTCATACCATCACTGCTTTTTTTGTTGGTGCGAAGTCACGCATTGAGACCTTGAAATTGCAGCGAGAGATCAACACCTACAAAGACGAACCGTTGTTAGCGATCATTCCCGGAGTCACGCTGAGTGAACTGTGGCAGGGACTGTCTTTTGTGGAAGGTGTCTTACGTATTATTTCCTGGATGGTCGTGCTGGTTGGATTTATGGCAATGTTAATCGCCCTTACCACAGCGTTGAATGAGCGCCGTCGTGAGATGGCGATTTTGCGGGCCGTGGGAGCGAAGTCCCATCAAATTGTGGGCCTTTTAGTGTTTGAGTCGGCGCTGTTGACGGTTCTGGGAATTGCCTTAGGGGTCTTTTTATCCTGGGGACTTGTGGCCGTTTTAAAACCTTGGATCGAATCTGAGTTTGGCCTTTATTTGGTGGGTCCCTGGTTTACGTCGCGTGAGCTGATTTATCTATTCATTACATTGATTGGCGGCACAGTGATTGGTTTGATTCCGGCCTTGAGAGCACAAAGTTTAGCTCTTAAAGACGGGTTGAGTGTCAAACTCTAGGCGCACGTTCATGTCAAAGCACTCCTTGAGACGAGCTTAAGTCATCCGCTAGGATGTGGGGATCTTTTCAAGGAGCCAGCGATGCAATCTATTTCTACATGTTTGTGGTTTGATTCAGAAGCTGAAGAGGCCGCTAAATTCTATACCTCCATCTTTAAGAACTCGAAGATTTTAAAAGTCACCCATTATGGGGAAGCCGGATTTGAAATCCATCATAGGCCCTCAGGAAGTGTGTTGACGGTGGTTTTTGAGCTGAATGGTCAGCAGTTTATGGCGTTGAATGGAGGCCCCGTTTTTAGATTCAACGAAGCAGTTTCTTTAGTGGTGAACTGCAAGACGCAAGAGGAATTAGACTATTATTGGGCAAAACTTTCGGAAGGGGGAGACAAAAATGCCCAACAGTGTGGGTGGCTCAAAGACCGGTATGGTCTTTCGTGGCAAATTGTCCCGGAGGCCTTAGAGGAAATGATCAGCGACTCGGATCCAGAGAGATCGAACAAGGTCATGGAGGCTTTGTTACCGATGAAGAAGCTCGATATCTCGACCTTGGAGAAAGCGTATCGACAATAAGATTTTAGTACAAAGGGCCGACCTTGGAAGGTTAGGCCGCTTTGAAACTGATCTCCTAGTCTGGTGATGGCACGAGGATTTGGAGGGAGGGAAGGACTTTGCTGGCGCTGCGTTCGGCACGGCATCCTGCCTCATCGCTCCTACCTCCGCTGTCGCTCCGGCAGGGGGCCATCCAGGCCCCGCGAAGGCCTCACTTCGGCCATCAAAGTCCTTCCCTCCCTCCAAATTC
>JAHRXB010000097.1 GCA_019104905.1 Bdellovibrio sp. | reverse complement strand
TCGAAAAAAAACTTTTTTGCCAATAGTCTTTAATGGCTTCTTGAAATTCCACATGGTGGCCATCAAGACCCACGCGCTCTAAGGCGCCTTTGATGCCCCAATCACTGCGCAGAGTTTTTATGTTCTTAAGCAAGGTGACCTGCTCAGGGAAAAGTTTTTGATTCAGGGGGGCAGCGGCAAAATCAAGAAGGATGCGTTCAAGTCTTGGGCTTACATCGAAAAGTGTGGAGTCCAAATCAAACACCACGAGACTCTTTTGTCCCTTGCGGGTGAGGTCCTGAATGTTAACAAGAATCTGCTCTAACATATGGGGCCATCTAGCCATACAAGTCTAGTGAAATCAAAGACTTTTCTTGCCCGAAGACGGTGATTTTCTATAATGAGGACGGAGGCAAATAGCACATGATGAGACTCTTTACTACGATAGTCCTGATGGTCTCTTTGACGGCGTGCCAGTCCAAGAAAGATGTCTTAGGAACCGAGAAAAATCCTATTAAATTTCAATTAGTCCCCTCTGTAGATGCCAAGGTCTTGGCGGACAATGCGGAAGTGCTCAAGCAGTATCTGGAAAAAAATACGCCCTACAAATATCAAATTACGATTCCTCAGTCGTTTGTCGCCGTGGTCGAAGCGTTTGGCACCAAGAGAGCCGACGTCGCGGCGATAAATACTTATGGTTATTATATGGCCCACGAGAAATACGGTGTCGAAGCACGTCTGACGGTGATTCGTTTTGGACTGGCAACTTACCAGTCTCAGTTTTTAGCTCGCGCGGACAGTAAGATCAAAACTTTGAAAGATCTAACGGGAAAGAAGGTGGCGTTTGTCGATCCCGCTTCGACGTCAGGATATCTGTTGCCGATGAAAACTCTGAAAGATCGTCACATCGAACCTAAGCAAACGGTTTTTGCGATGAAACACGACTCGGTGATATCTATGATTTATCAACGCCAGGTCGATGCGGGGGCGACATATTATAGTCCACCTCGCAATGGGCACATCGAGGATGCGCGCCGTCTTGTGAAAATCCAGTATCCCGATGTGGAAGAAAAGATTAAAATCATAGAGCTGTCCGAGCCCATTCCCAACGATCCGATCGTCTTTCGCAAAGACATGCCGGAAGAGATGAAGGATGTCATTATCAATGCGCTCTTAAAGTTTGTGGCCACCCCGGACGGGCAGAAGGCAGTGGATCTTATGTTGGGAGCCACGAATTTTAAAAAGTCTTCAGATGGGGATTACGATTCCGTGCGCGAGATGCTGAAGACCTTGGCGCAAGAAGTGAAGTGAAGGTGCCTATGGCAGAACCAAGTCAGTACACCCTTGTAATTAAAGAACAGCACGTAGATTCCTATGGACATGTGAACAATGCCACTTACCTAACCTTGTATGAAGAGGCTCGTTGGGAGTCCATCACCCCGCGAGGTTATGGTTTTAATGAGATTCATCAAAGACAGCAGGGGCCGGTGATTCTCGAGGTGAATGTAAAGTTCATTAAAGAGATTCGACTTCGCGAAAGCATCACGATCACCACTCAACTTCTTAAATACGAAGGAAAAGTGGGTCAGATGGTGCAGCAGATGATCAAAGAGGACGGCACCGTGGCCAGTGAAGCTGTTTTAACATTTGGTCTTTTTGATATGAAAGCGCGAAAGCTCATCTTACCCACGCCCGAGTGGAAGAAGGCCTTAGCAATGGAATAAAGCGCTTACTCTTTTACAGGAAGCGCGACCACAGTGAGATAAAATTTCCCTTTGCTTGTTGAAAAGGGGATCATCATTCCGGCGGACCCTTGTGCGCAGGGAATCGTTTGATTGGCACCTAAGAGCACACGAGGAACGGTCATCTGCACGCCATAACTGGTGATTTCTGATTTTGCATTACCGAAGATAATATTGTTGATCTCGCCCACGGCATCTTGATTTTCTTGGGTGAGCTCCGTTTGTTCCTCCATCAACATGAGGGAGACGACCTCAAGGAAACTTCCTTTGTCGAAGGAAATACTGAGAAAGCCCTGGAAGGACTGACTTTTAATATCAATCGCCGAAGAAACTTCGCCCATCAAGGGATCGTGGGGTGATTTTGGACCGGCTTTTTCCATGTTGATGCCGGTGACGCCAAACTGAGTGAAAACATTTAAGGTGGCCTTGATCATGGCATTGATCACGCGAACATCCACGGCATATTTCGAAGCGGCGGCCGCTGTGGCATGAGGATCTTTGCTTTGTCCGTGATGTTGGGTGTTCAAAAGATTGATGAGAGCATTGATCAACTCATCAGGACTGACAGGTTTTTTGAAAAACTTGGAGCCTTTCAAAGAATCGGGAAGATCCGTCAGTTCTTTTTGCGAGATTACCACAATGTCTGCATTTTGGGTGTTCTTGTAAGTATGAATGCCATACACAAACCCCCCATCCATCAAACGGGGGACTTCGGTATCAATCAGAACGACGTCAAATTTTTGATTTTCAGACTTGATAGCCGCTTCTGCACCGTCTTTGGCGCGCACGACAATAGGAGACACGCCGGAGTTCTCCAATTGCTTCAACAAGGGCTCTTTCACCAAGTGTTCGAGTTCACTGTTGTTGTCCACGATGAGGATGTTTTTTCTTAGTTTCATGTCTTTTTTCTGTATAAACACCATAAACTCACATTGGTTTAAGTGGCAATTTGAATATCTCTTAGCTTTTCGGTTCTTATGGGGAACCCTTGAGCTTTATTTTTGCCTAAAAGTTCGACGAAAATCGGCAATCAATTCTTCATAAAATGTCTAATTTCCTACAGTTAAGTCAGGTCCTGTTTGCGCCGATAGGCTTCTTAAGGAGTATCGGACAATGGCAAAACAGTACTATCTTTCAAACAATGGGACTCATGTTGGTCCGTACACACATGAGACAGTCTTAAAAAAGATCGAATCCCAGGAGCATCAATGGACTGACTACGTCTATGACGAAACGATCGGTGAGTGGTTGATGTTGGTGGAACACCCCGAGTTTGCAGCTAAGCTTGCGCAAAGGCCCTCCGTTCGTCCAGGAGCCCCGTTGGCTCCGACTCCCAAGAACACTCTAAAAGAAAAAGAGTGGTTCCTTCTAAAGGACGGCAACAACTATGGCCCCTTTTGCCAGTTGGAGCTGATTCAGATGCTGCAAGAAAAAGCTCTTTTTGAATACGACTATGTTTGGCACTCCAAACTTCCAAATTGGAAACGGGTGGCAGAGTTGGAAGAGTTTTCACCTAAAAGCATTCGTTCGATGAAAGAGTCCAATGATGCCGATGTCGCGGAAATCTTTTTCCGTCGTCGTCATGCACGGGCTTCTTATGGAGCTTCGTTGATTGTTCACAATAATAAGACGGTCTTCCGTGGTCAGGCTTTGGAGATCAGTGCCGGAGGAGCGGGTGTTTTGATCGACACGCCAAATCTTCAGCCGGGTCAATCCTTGTTCCTTCATTTTCAACCCGGCAATGGAGTTCCTCCTTTCAATGTCGTTTGTCAAATCGTCAGCAAACAATTTGTCAAAGAGGCCTCTTCTCACGAGGCCGAGGCTGTGAAGTACGGAGTGAAGTTCACGACGTTAAGTCAATCCGTGCGCGAATCCATAAAGAACTTCACAACCAAAGCTGCCTAGAAATTTGAGTTCGGACCGCCGGAAAAAGAGGACTTATGAAAAAGGAATTTTCAGTATTGGGGATGGTCGCAACGGTCTTCGTATTGGCGGCTTGTGCGCAGGACGTAAAGTTCGATCTTCCTGCCGCCTCCGATAACTTTGGTCAAAGTATTACTTATAATAATAAGGTCGACATTCTTTGGATTGTCGATAACTCTTCCTCGATGTTGAAACACCAGCAAAGTTTGAGTGCACAGGTTCCTGATCTTGTGGGGAAGCTCAACTCACTGAAGATGGACTATCATATGGCCGTGGTCACGACCAGCATGGGGGGCACGAATCCCGATGGGGGGCGTTTTATCGGAAGTCCGAAGTATGTTACGTCGTCAACGCCGGATCTCATCAATAGTCTGAAGGACCGAATGATCGTCGGCGAGGCGGGCAGTAATAACGAGCGTGGCCTTGAGTCCATGGAGAGAGCGCTCTCCGCAAGTTATCTGGCGAATGAGGGAAAAGGATTTTTCCGTGAGGATGCTCTTTTGGTGATCATTGCTTTGTCAGATGAAAATGATAAGAGTGCGGTTTCCAGTCCCGTATCTCACTATGTAAATTTTCTGGATGGTTTAAAGCGTCCGTGGGTTGATGGCTCGCGTTCGTGGGTCTTTAACTTTATTGGCGTCTTGCCGACCAGTGTGAACTGCAAAACCTTCAACGACTATTCTGAGTCAGGCCTGACGTTCATTGATATCGTGCGAGAATCCGCAGGGGTGCAAGAATCTATCTGCAGCACGAATCTGTCTTCAGCGGTGTCAAATATTCGGGCTCGGATCTATCAGATCCTCACGGATTTCAAGTTGTCCAAATTGCCTTTGGTAGAGACCATTACCGTCAGTATCAATGGGCAATCCGTTCCACGCAGTAACGTGAACGGATGGGATTATATCGAGTCTTTGAATGTGATTCGCTTTTATGGTTCTGCGGTGCCGTCGGCGGACGCATCCATCAAAGTTGATTTTAAGCCTAAAGAAGCAAACTGATAATACAGTCCCTGGGCTTTCATGAGTTCCGCATGAGAGCCCACTTCCACGATCTCACCCTGATTTAAAACCACAATACGATCACACTGTTCAATCGTCGATAGACGATGGGCGATGATGATGCTCGTGCGCCCCTTGGTGACTTCTTTGGTCGCTTCCTGAATGACATGTTCACTTTCAGAATCAATATTCGCGGTGGCCTCATCCAGGATCAGGATGTCGGGATTGAATGCCAAGATGCGGGCAAAGGCGATGAGCTGGCGTTCCCCGACAGAGAGATTAGCGCCCCGTTCATCGACCGGGCTGGCAAGACTTCTTCCGGTGCGCTTTAGCATGGCCAGATAGCCCGTTTTCTCGCAGGCTTTTTCAATCTGCTCGTCACCAATGCGCGGGTCTCCCAGGCCGATATTTTCTCTGATCGTGCCTCTGAAAATAAAGTTGTCTTGTTGAACGACTCCGACGTGATGCCGAATCTCAGTTCTGGGGATGCGCTCTAAAGGCAGGCCGTCGACGAAAATCGACTTTGCGGGGGCATCATAAAATCGTTGTAAAAGAGATATAAACGTCGACTTCCCACTGCCGGTGCGTCCCACCAAAGCGATGGATTCACCGGCCTTGATTTGTAAGGACACGTTTTTAAGAACCAGAGGAAGATGACTTTCGTATTGAAAGTTCAGATTGCGAATCTCAATATCACCGCGAATAACCTCGGGGGCTTGAAGAAGTTCCGACTCCGCCTCTTTGGCTTCATCCATCAAGGTGAAGATCCGTTCCGCGCTGGTTAAAGAGTTTTGAAACTGTTGGTACTTTTCCAGGATCTCGCGAAGGGGGGGGATGAAATCTTGAATGTTCATAAGGAAAGCCACCAAAGAACCAAGCGCAATGGAGTTCTGTGCGCTCAGCAATCCACCGAAATAAAGGGCCGAGGTGATTGTCGCGGCATTAAAAAGATTCATGATGGGTTGCATAAGCGCGTAGGAGCGGATCGAGCGCATGTTGGTGTCACGATAGTCCGTGGAGAGGCTGGAGAATAGCTCTCGGTTGCGGGTCACGCGGTTGTAAAGCTGCACCACCTTGATGCCGTTCAGATTTTCCGCCAAAAAAGCATTGATTAAGGAAAGCTTCTTTTTCTGTTCGCGAAGAATGTCGCGGATGCGGTTGCTTAAATAGAAGGAGGCGGCAATAAAGAAGGGCGCTAAAATCAAAGAAACCAAAGTCAGCTTCCAAGAAATGAAGGCCAAGGCGATCACGACGGAAATAATAATAACGATGTGAGTGAAGACGGAGATGACGCCATCAGTGAAAAGCTCCCCTAAAGACATCACGTCGTTAGTCAAACGCGTGACGATGCGGCCCGTGGGGGTTTTATTGAAAAACTGCATAGGCAGTCTTTGCACATGGGACATCAGGTCTTCACGCAAATGAAAAAGCATTCTATTTCCGAAAATCTGGAAAAGATAAACATTGGCGAATGAAAAACAGGATCTAAAGATCTCTAGAACAAGATAGACGTAGGCCACTTGGGTGAAGATGGAATAGTCTTTTTCTTTTACGCCGTGATCGATCGCATACCCAATCAAAGCGGGGATCAGACGCGCGGCAATCGCGCCACTAGCAACGGCGAAGATGGCCGAAAATAAAAGGACCTTTTCTTTGCGAGCATAGGGCCAAAGTCTTTTGAATAAAAGCGGATAGGTGATTTTGGTTTTCACCAAATCTTCATGCATGAAGTTTTCACTCATGGTGATCCCCTTGACCTTGAATTTGCACGATTTTTTGGAACGTCGGGCTGACCTTCAGGACCTCTGCGTAGGACCCCCAGGCCTCCACACAGCCATCCTTAAGAATTAAGAGTTTGTCGACGCCCTTCAGGGAAGACAGACGGTGAGCCACGATAATGCGACTCATCGTTGAGTGGCTTTTCGCCAACTCTTCTTCGATGGCTTTTTCTGTTTTGGTATCTACGGCACTAAGTGAGTCATCCAAGACAAGGACCGGAGTTTTCATAATCAGGCCGCGCGCAATCGTCAGGCGCTGCTTTTGACCTCCGGAAAGATTGACGCCTCTTTCTCCCAACTGTGAGTCGTACTTGTGGGGTAAAGAGTCGATCTCTTTGCTGAGATCCACGATTTCCGTCATGCGCAGAATTTCTTCTTCCGAAGCTTTTTCGCGCAGACCAAAGCTGACATTGTCAGAGATACTTTCGCTGAACAAGAAGGCCTCTTGGGGAACCAAAAGGAACGTCTTGCGAAGAGACTCTTGTTGGATGTCTTCAAGGGGAATCCCGTTGATCAGGATTTGCCCTTCTTCTAAAGGGTACATTCGCGACAGAAGATGCTGCAATGTAGTTTTGCCGGCGCCCACGGGTCCCATGATTCCTAATCTCTCTCCGGATTTCAAAGAAAAGGAGTTATCCTTGAGTACATAGACAGAACTGCCCTTGTGTTTGTAAGACACATTCTTAAATTCAAGACTTTCAAATTTCTCAATCACATAGGTGCCGTTATCCGGGATGTCGGTCTCGGTGTTGAGAACTTCTTTGATGCGATCAAAAGAAGCATAACCTTTTTGGAAGTAAGAAAACCCCATACCTAGTGCGGTCATCGGCCAAACCATCTTCTGAATATAGCGATGGAAGGCCACAAAGGTGCCGATGGTGACGGCGCCTGAATAGACGTCGTCTTTGGCAATAAAGAGGAGTATCACGCTTCCTGAGGTCACGCCAAACTCCATCACGGGCATAAAAAGGGCGTCAATACGGGCGACCTTATTACACGCTTTTTCGAAAGCCGAACTGACGCCATTAAAAAGGCGAGTGCGGTTGTCTTCTTGGGCGAAGCTTTTAATGACGCGAATGCCACCCACTGTTTCCTGAGCGACTCCCGTCAGCTCTGAGAAACGATCTTGTTGGGCTTTGTAGTTGGCATGAATCAGGCGCATCACCCTCCAGATCAGAAAAGGAACCAGAGGAAGGAAGATCAAAGTTTTCCAAGTCCATTCCCAGTTCATCGTAATCATGATGGGAAGGACTACGGCAATAATGATCACCCCATCGGCCAGAATCAAAAGCCCCGGGCCGATAGCTTGTCGAAAGGATTGCACGTCATTGGTGAGAAGGCTCATCAACTCGCCAACCTGATTTTTATGAAAAAAATTGGGTCCCAAAGAAGTGATTTTGTGAAACAGCTTCTGACGAATGTGTTCGGCGGCAAAGGTGTGGAATCTTCCAAAATGAGTGCGCCACCCATAGCGAGTGATGGCGAGGCCCGACATGATGGCTAAAAAGAGCAAGCATGTTTTGCCAATCTCATCGAGGGGAGACTGCTTTTCAATTTGATCAATCGCTGTTTTCATAATCAGCGGATAGACGCCATCAAGAGCATTGGTCACCACTAAAAAAAGCATCCCCAAGCTGAAAGCTCGGGGATTATTTTTAATGTAGTACCAAAGCGGACGTTTTAATAGAAGTGAGTTGTCTGAGGGACTTTGCATTCTGGGAAGACTCTATTTAATCCTTCCCGAGTCGGCAAGTGTTTTGGACTCGGCGATAGTTTTGCTCCAGGCGTCGTTCAAAGGCCTTTTGTTCCCAGCCATAAAAGAAGGGTCTTCTTTGTAGAAAACGGTTTAAGATGAACTTCAAAATTCTCATAGGTCCTCCTTCGTTCGTCAAATTTAGAATCGGCTGATCAGTGCTATAATTCAATACCCTTGCAAAGAGTATTATCTTGTAATACTCTGGTTTTGGAGGCTGAGATGTCACAAATTGACCAATTCTTGAATTCTTTGAAAAGATCTTTAAAAGCGAAGAATATTCTATATCGGGATCTCGCCAAGGCTTTGGGTTTGAGTGAATCCAGCGTAAAAAGAATCCTTTCTAATAAGAGCCTCAGTCTAGAGCGCTTGGAAGAAATTTGTCGCGTGGCCGACCTCAGTTTTTCAGAGGTGGTGAAATCCGCGAATTTAGAAGAAGCAAGTCAGGTTGTGACTTTGACTGATGAGCAAGAAAAGGCGTTGGCTGAAAATGCCCGCTTGTTGCATTACTACATGATGTTGCAGGAAGGGAAGACCCCACAAAAAATTGAACGGGAATATCAGATCACCAGTTCTGAATCGAAAAAATATCTTTTCCAATTGGACCGCCTGAATCTCATTGAGCTGCATCCCCGGGATAAAGTGAAATTCAAACGTCAGGGCTTTTTGCGTTTTCATCGTGATGGCCCGGTGGGAAAAGCCTTGTTTGAACAGACCAAAGCAAGCTATTTGAATTACGATTTTCGCACCGAAGACTACATTCGTTTTTCGTTATTGAAAATAAGTCCTCCGTCTTTGGCGAAATACAAAACGAAGCTCGAGCGCATCTTAATCGAGATGCAAGAAGAAGCGCGTTTTGAGTCCGAACACAATGTTTCGGTCGTGGATACGGGCTTGTTATTGGCATTCCGCCCTTGGCAGTATTCCTATATGGGAGCGATTAAAAAGAAAGAGTAGGGGGCTTCCTCCGTCAAATCTTTAAACACCCCTCTCTTTTTTTCTAAGCCCCCTCTGTAGCGGCCAAAGGTACCGAGGGCATGATATAACGGGTTATGTCTTTTCTGAGATGGGCCCTTTCTATTTTTATTTCGGTTGTGGCAGTCAAATCCCAAGCGGGCTGTTTGGCCCAGCATATTCACGAAGCGATTGAGTTGAATAAAAAGCGGGCCCCCGTTTACGAAAGTTTATCTGAAGGGCAAAGTCAGATCGTTTCAAAGAAGTTGATCTGGATGGAGCAGAAGCTTTCCCTCGTGGCTCCTTTTGCGGACCTGTGGGCGGCGCCCTATCGTCGCGCTGGCATACCGATTTTGTGTGCGGACTTTGTCGATATGTCCGAGGTTCCGGCTTTTAAGGCTTTCAATCCAGAAGGCGCAGAGTCTCTCGATAATTTTCACGCTCCGGATGTTGTGAAGCTGAAAAGAGATTTGCTGAATCTCTATAAGGCCAAAGCGCACGGGGATCTCGCCCTCTATGCGGACGCGCAAATTCGTGAGCTGGATAAAAACCCCAGATACAATTGCATGGTCAAACACATTCTGGAATCGATTCGTCGAATTGCGGCTTTGGCTCCTAGGTATGAACAAATGGCGCAACAAAAAAACAAATTTTCTCCGTTGTCTTTGTCGAGAATGGTTTTAAGATCTCACATCTTGCTGTTGGATGAGTCCGCTCAAATAGATTTCTACGCCGCTCCTCTTCAAGCGGACGCTTTGCCGATTGTCTGTCAGGACGTTCCACATATTCCCTGGCCCTGACCTTTCTTAAACTTAATTTGCTGATGACTGTTCTTGCTATGACAGTGAGAACATGATTTTTCTTTTGCGGCTTTCAACGACATTTTTATTTGTGATGTTATTCTTCGTCGTGTCCCCGGCGTTGGCGGATTCGATGTTCAATCGTAGGATCAGTAGCGGACGTTACCTCTTTGATGTGCTGCTAGAACAAGGCGTTGCTCGCGAGCCTTTGGATCTGATCTTTCGTATGTTTGATTACAATGAAGGGCGGATTCCCAATACCGACTACGCGGTCTTAGTGGATTACTCCCGACCCTCCAAAGAAAAGCGACTTTATCTTCTCAACTTGCGCACCGGAGTCGTGCAGAGGTTTTATGTCGCCCATGGAATTCGCTCAGGTGTTTTGGAGACGCGCAGTTTTTCCAACATTCCCGATTCCTGGAAAAGTTCTTTGGGTTTTTATTATGCCAAAGGCACCTATGTGAGTGAGAAGAATGGATTGTCACTTTATCTTGATGGAATCGATCGTTCTAACAGCAATTCTCGCTATCGCAATATCGTGATGCATGGAGCGAAGTATGTGAGCGATGAATTCATCGCAAAGAACGGGCGACTGGGGTGGAGTGAAGGGTGTTTTGCCGTGGGGTTGGAGCATCTGAACTATCTTGTCAGTCTTCTTCAGAATGGCAGCATTCTCTTTTCGTATCATAAAGATCTGATCGGTTATTCGCGGCGTTACCCTTTGGAACAATCCCTGATTGGCGACGAGATTTTGCCACCCGGAGTAAATACCGGAAGAACTCCCGGTGAAGGCGGCGGTATAGACTAAGGTCGAAGCCTCCCGACCTAGGTATGTACTACCTAGGGGGATGATTTGTATGGGACCACAAAAAAGTTGATCCACGTCATGTTCGATGGGAGCCTTATGAACTATAAAACATTTAGAGTATGTCATCAAGGAGACTAAAGATGAGACATTTAACGGTCCTTAGGTCATTTGCACTATTAGCAGCCTGCTTAGCTTTTGCGGGGGGAGCCCACGCCGAAGAGAAGGTCAAAGGCGAAGAAGTGGCGATTTTAACTGACGCCCCCGAAGTTCCACCACCCATCACGCGTAAATATCCAACCAAGGTTATCGTGAACCTCGAGACTAAAGAGGTAAAACTCCGCCTTGCTGATGGCGTAGACTACACGTTCTGGACATTTGGTGGAAAAGTTCCTGGTAAATTCATCCGTATTCGCGAAGGGGACCATGTTGAGTTCCATCTTCATAACCATCCTTCAAGCAAGTTGCCTCACAACATCGACTTGCATGCCGTCACTGGACAAGGTGGTGGTGCGGAAGGATCGTTCACTGCTCCTGGTCACAGCTCGACATTCAATTTCAAAGCTTTGAACCCAGGTCTTTACGTCTATCACTGTGCAACAGCGCCTGTAGGGATGCACATTGCCAATGGTATGTATGGTTTGATCTTGGTGGAGCCTAAAGATGGTTTGCCAAAAGTCGACCGTGAATACTACGTGATGCAAAGTGAGTTCTATACAAAAGGAAAATATGGTGCTCCCGGTTTGCAACCTTTCAGCATGACAAAAGCTGTTGAAGAAAATCCTGACTATGTCGTGTTCAACGGCAGCGTTGGTGCTTTGGTCGGAGACAAAGCTGTTAAAGCTAAAGTTGGTGAAACAGTTCGTCTTTACGTTGGTAACGGTGGACCGAACCTCGTGTCTTCTTTCCACGTGATCGGTGAGATCTTCGATAAAGTTTATATCGAAGGTGGTAAACTGGTGAATGAACACGTGCAGACGACTCTTGTTCCTGCCGGTGGTTCAGCGATTGTTGACTTCAAATTGCAGACAACAGGGACCTTTATCATGGTGGATCACTCTATCTTCCGCGCCTTCAATAAAGGGGCGTTGGGTATGATCAAAGTTGAGGGTGAGGCCAATAAAGAAGTTTACTCTGGAAAAACTCATGACGGTATCTACCAGCCTGAGGGTGGTGTGATTCAGGAAATGGGCGAGAAGGCTCCAACTATCGCTCCAGCAAAAACTACGGAAGAGAAGATCGCTCGCGGTCAAAGAATCTACGAGACTTCATGCTTTGCATGCCATCAGACAAACGGGCAAGGCTTGAACGGTGCATTCCCTCCGTTGGCTAAATCAGACTATTTGAACAACAATAAAAACAAAGCGATTTCTGCCGTGATTCACGGTTTGGAAGGTAAGATCAAAGTGAATGGCAAGGACTATGACTCCATCATGCCAGCTCAGGTCTTGTCAGACGAAGAAGCTGCCAATGTTCTTACATACGTGTATAGCGCATGGGGCAACTCTAAGAAAATCGTAACTCCTGAGGAAGTGAAAGCGGTTCGCGCTTCAGGAAAAGTGAAATAGGATATTTTTATGAAGCACCTCAAAGGCATCGTGATTTTTGGCATAGTGCTTTTTGGGGTGTTTCATGTAGTGCCTTGCCGGGCCCAGGATATGGTTTTGGTTCCGGCCGGCTCTTTTCAAATGCCAGCCTTTCTGGACAAAACTCCACGAAAGGTTTCTGAATTCTTCATTGATAAACATCCAGTTACCAACACTCAGTATCTTAAATTCGTGACGGCTCACCCTGAATGGCGAAAGTCTAAGGCTAAAAAAATATTCGTGGATGGAAACTATCTTGAATATTGGAAAGGCGACTTGGATTTTGGCGGTCCTGAGATGGCCTCATCGCCCGTGGTGCGAGTGAGTTGGTATGCCGCCCGCGCCTATTGCGACAGCTTGGGCAAACGTTTGGCGACGATCGATGAATGGGAATACGTCGGGCAAATGGCATTTAAAGATAAGCGCGAATTAAAGTCCCTTATACTTGAATGGTATGGTCAAGGTGCTGAATGGCCCTTGCCGGGGGTGATGAAAAAAACTCCGAATATTCTCGATGTTTATGATATGCACGGTCTGATTTGGGAGTGGGTTGAAGACTTCAACTCATCCATGGTGACCGGAGAGTCGCGATCTGATGTGGCTTTGGATCGGAATTTGTTTTGTGGTGGCGGGGCCGCGAGTGCCGCAGATCCCGCCGATTATGCCGCTTTTATGCGTTACGCTTTTCGCAGCAGTTTGCAGGCGAAGTACACAGTTCGAAATCTAGGATTTCGCTGTGTGAAAAATAAGGAGTAAATATGGGGCTTAAAAAAAGCTCGCTACTGATGTTGTGTGTGCCGTTCTTGGTGATGACCGCGTCGGCGGCAGACCATGAACATCATGGTAAAGATCATAAAGATCACAAAGAGGCTCCGGCAGCAACGCCGACCGGGGACGAGTCACTTTACAATCTAAAAACAGATTTGTTGGACGTGGATGGCAAGAAGGTGTCCTTTGATTCCTTGCGAGGACAGCCGGTCGTTATCTCCATGGCCTATACGAGTTGCGCCTATGCCTGTCCGTTGATCATCGCGCAGATGCAGCAACTTGAAAAAGAGCTGGAGTTGCAGAAGAAAAAGAATGTTCGTTTTGTCTTGGTCAGTTTTGATCCCACCGTGGATACGCCCAGCGTTTTGAAGAAATATGCAGAAAAAAGAAAACTGAGTTCAAAATGGACTTTGTTTACGTCCTCTTCAGACAAGGCCCCTCGGGAAATCGCCAATCTTTTAGGAGTTAAATATAAAAAGATCGAAGGTGGTGATTACGATCACTCCTTTATCATCACTGTTTTAGACTCTGAAGGCGTTATTGTCGGGCAACAAATCGGAGCAGATAAAAATCCTAAAGATCTGGCGAAATTAATTAATAATTGACCTCGATCAATGTCAGCGGGCGGTGGATCTCCTAGTCTAAGGACAGAAAAGGAGATTCGCTATGGCTGATTTTGTCATTGAGGCCCAACAGATTCCTGCCCCTGAAAGGCATGCATTTATTTTTCAAAGCTTTGATAATTTAGAAGGCGGAGAAAGTCTGATCATCGTCAACACTCACGATCCAATTCCTCTTTTAAGACAGTTTGACGATAGAAAAGCCGGGCAGTTTGTTCACGAGTATCTTGAGCAAGGACCGCAGACCTGGAGATTGAAAATCACCAAAAAGAAAAAAGAAGGTTGCTGCGGCTTCTGTGCAGATTAAGCCAAGGCCCGTTCGCATATGATAAAGAGGCAGTTGTCCTCTTTATCGATATGCATTCTAAGCAAACGGCAGTAGTCATCATAGAATTTTTCAAAAAATTCAGCGCGAAGGCTTGAGTTCTCTGGTTTAGACAGGAACAAAAGGCTTTTCGCAAGCTCGGCACCGATGACATGTTCCTCATAAGGAATGCTCAAAGGATTTTGCGCCGTCAGCCATTCTGGGATTGGATAGTGGGGCGGGCGGAAAGACGTTTTACGATAGAAGTCTTCCAGATGCCCTCTCACTCTTTGCAGAGGATCAAGCCCTAGACGCATTCCCATATACAAAGAACAGCGAGGGCCCCCTTGCGAAAGACAGGGTTTGTCTTTCATAAATGGGAAAAGTTCTATTTCCTCTAAGGGATGATGGACTTCTTCAACAAAGTGAATCAGTTCTTCGACCTGTTCAGGTCTATCCAACATCATCAGAATCTTCTGGTGCTGCTCTCTGAGATTGTTCAGAACTTCTTTCATGGCGAATCTCCTGTAGTTTTTGAATATCAAGAAGATCGATGCGTCGGTCCGTCGTTTGAATCCATCCCTTTTTGCCCCAGGCGCTGAGAACTCGAATCACAGTTTCGGTGTGAGTGCCAAGCCGTTGGGCAATGTCTTTGCGGGTGATGGGGATGACGATTTGTGAGCCGCTACTTTCTCCTTGTCGTTCCCAGAGTCGCAATAAAAGGTCTGCAATTCTTTGGGGCATGCGGCCCTTTTCCATGCAGCGATCATTTTGCAGCTCTAAGAAGCGTTCGCTGACCTGTCTTTTGACCACCTCGCGAACGCCGTGAACTTGAACCAGGATACTCAAAAAGAAGTCCCGCGAAAAGCGCAGAATGGCGCTATCTTCGTTGGCGATGGCCGTGGCGGGGTATCGTGGTTGAGCGATGTCCGCCATGGCAATGCCTAAGAACTCGCCCCGTCCTAAAAAGTTGAAGATCACGGGGGTGGAGTTATTGACCTTTTTTTGAATTTTAAACGAACCATAGAGGACCAAATAGAGGTCCTGAATAGGGGCGTCCTCGACAAAAAGAACTTCCCGGTGTCTGAGATGAATAATTTCGAAATGAGGCGAAATCTCTTTCAGATCTCGGTCTGAAAGGGCGTTAAATACATCAAGACTTTTCAACTTACGTGTCACATCAGATAGCATAGGAACCTCACATTTAGAATCGCAAACCGGAGGGGGATATTCTATGATCTAGATCAAGTTTTTCTTTCATTTTCTTGACTCTGATCAACGACGCCGCTGACGGGATTGTTTTAGGTTGAGGCTGGGCGGGGGAGTTGGACGCGAGATGAGGTTGATATGAGCACAACGCAGATGGATGGCTACAGATATTTTTTCCCAGCAGGATGGGCTTTGGGGGTTTGGGGAGTTCTTTTGTGGATTCTTTTTCCTTGGAATTTAGTCTCTTATCCGGGCTTACATCATCCCGAAATTATGACGGGGGGCTTCTTTCTTTGTTTTGTCTGTGGCTTCTTGATGACGGCGGCTCCAAAGTTTACCAGTAGCTTTGGGCCGACGAAGACAGATCAAGCCCTTTCTTTTGCCCTCATTGGGGCTCTTTTCTTGAGTTTGCTTCCGCAAAAGAAGATCTATTTCTTTATTGTGGTGACGGCGATTTTTATTTTTCTAACAACTTATTTGTTCCGCCGTTTTGTGAACAGGAAAAGCAATCCTCCTGATGCCTTTCTACTTGTGGGTTTTGGTATGGCGACGGGACTTATTGGCAGTTTGATTCTAACCTTTTCGGAAGTGTTTAAACTGCCCGTGGAGCTTTACAATTTAGGTCGCATTTTCTTTTTACAAACTTACGTTCTTTGTTTGGTTTTAGGGGTGGGAAGTCGCCTGGTGCCTGCTCTATTAGGGTGGACTCCGATGCCGACAGATGGAAAGAAGATAAAATCTCGTGTGCCTCTCTTTGCAACGCTGGGGGTGCTTTTTGTGGTCAGCTTCATTTTGGAAGTGCTGCATTTCTTCACGATCTCCCAGGTTGTGCGGGCGTTGTTAGAGATTTTTATCGTCGTGTATTTCTGGAAGATTCATAAGTTGCCACAACGTCGGGCTTTTCAAAGTTGGTGGCTGTGGGGGGCGGCTTGGAGCTTGGTGTTGGGCCAAATCGGAACGGTTTTTCTTCCTGATTATCGCGTTCATCTTTTGCACGTGATTTTGGTATCAGGTTTGGGACTGCTGACCTTTATGATTGCGACTCGAGTCAGTCTTTCTCACGGTCGTCACAATATGGAGTGGGAGAAGAACTCCAAGGGGCTTTTCCTTGGAGCTCTTCTGATGTCTTTAGCCGGATTCACACGTTTGTCGGCGGGGTTTGCTCCTCATATTTACCAGTCTCATCTGCTGTATGCAGCCTATACGTGGATACTGGGCTTGTTGGTTTGGGGTTACTTTTTCCTTCCGAAGATTGTGCGTGTGAAGCCTGAGTAGAGTGATAGAACCGTTCGGCGGCTTCCTTCTGGCGAGCCGCGCTGAAAGCGGAAACTCTTTTTAAGTATCCAATCACGCGCGTGGCGTGGTCGACATTTTCGCTGGCGCATTTGGCGCATTGATAAAGCGTTCTTTTGTCGATGTGATCACACTCGTTGCAGATCGTGATTTTGACATTCACACACCAGTAATTACATCCTGAACGAGCCGCCGCCTTGATAAGTTTGTAGAAACCTTCGGCGCTGAGGCGCTCTTCCAGGTTCAGGTGCAATGCCGATCCTCCATCCAGATATTGCATCATCTCTTTACCGTGAAGATCCATTTTATCCAGAGCATTCACGGAATCATCTTCCACGATATAGAAGTAGGAATTGTAACAATCGCGAGGAACCTTGAGTCCGTCTTTGCGGTCCCAAAGCGCGTTTTTCACGCCGAGGTTTTCCGCCGGAACAAATTCCGTGTTAAACATATAACCATAAAGTTCACGAGCTTTGCGGTTTTCATCAAAGATCACCTTCAGTTTTTCGCGAACGAACTCTTTGTAATTGGCGTCGTTTTGAACGCGAATGCCTTGAGATTCCGCGGCTTCCGTCATGCCGTTTATTCCAATAGTGAGGAATTGTTTGTTGAGTGAGATAAACCCGGAAGAATAAGCGCTCAGCATGCCCGCCTTAAAGTACTCTTCCATCAATGTGCGATAAGCGACTTGATACTTCTGCACTTTGTTGACGGTCTCTTTAAGATCAAGGCCTTTTTGCACCAAACGATTCATATTGATGGTGATGACATTGATCGAACCTGTGGCGACACCTCCCGCACCCAAAGAATAGCTGAAGGTGTTGTCAGAGATCTCATTGCGCAGGCGACAGCAGCTTGCCAGGCTGTCGGCGGACTCACTCATGTACATGAAAAAGCTATTGCCCTCACTCAGTTCTTTCGCGCACATCATCGCAAAATCTTTATCTTTAGGTTCGTTGTTTTCCACTAACATGGCGGCGGTCACAACCGGGAAGGTCAGGATGGCCTTTTTTCTTTCGTCATTGAACCAAGTCATGAAGTGATCTTGCAAAGCCTTCACGCTTTCCCAAACGGGCCGTTCGCCGGTGGGGAAGACGAAATCGCCGAAAAGAGATTTAAAGTAGTATTCGTCGTAGGCAGAAATATTCCAGAACACAGATTGATAGCCACGAGCGGCCGCGGGCTGATTCAGGGCATAGACCACATGCTGAAGGTGGTTGTTGACGATTTCGGGATGGGTTTTTAGGTAGTCGATACCATAATCTTTTCTTGCGAAGTGATCGAAGTACATCAGCCATTCCACCGTCGCGACAGCTCCGGCGAACTGGGCGGAAATGGCGAAAACCAGATTGACGAAACAACCACAGAAGCTTTCAAGGTGTTGGGGTGGGCGGGATTCGCCACCAAGTCCTTTAAGACCTTCCAACAAAAGCGGATACATGGAAATCGAAGCGCAATACGGCTTTAAAGAGGTTTCATCATGAACATAGATTTCATGAGATTCGATTTGACGGAGGTATTCTTTGGCCAGGTCTGCTCCAAAAAGGGATTCAATCTTATTCGACACGAGAGTCCGATTGATTTGAATATTAATGTCTTTATTGATTTCCGCTTCCAGGGTCGCAATGTTTTTATGTGTGACGTTGGCATTGGCATCCAGGCGAGAGCCTTCTGCCGCATTTTGCGCCTTGAGGTAATTATTGATGAAATCAATTTTGTTTTTAATCTGATCCGGACTCAAACGAATCATAGCTGCTCCTTTTGTTGTGTTTCGCTCATGGTTGAAAAAGATGATTTAAAATTGTGTTATTCGTGAGATCCCGAAAGATCTGATTGGTCGTGGGTGAGGACAGTCCTCCCAGTTCGACTCTCCAGGGGCCGGTCTTTAAAAAATCGAGAGAGGATTTCAGTTCTTCACAAACATCCTCGCGCCCGGTGTAAAGAGCGGTTTTGAACTCCTGACGACGGGCTTCGTTGAGAAACTCAAGAAGCTCCTTTTGGTGCCACTCTCCTCCCAGGAAGAGGACGCAGTCCACTTTATTTTTGTATCGTGTCAAAAGATGTTGGAAGAGGTCGTGGGTCAGGGGAGACCCTGACTTTTCAGTCCATAACTCTGTGGAGTGACAGCCCGGGCATTTCAACGGGCAGCCACAGACATAGAATGCCAGGGCTATGTGGTTGGGGACTTCTTGGAAGACGATATCGTAGTTGTAAATATTCATTGTCATCACCCGATGACATTAACGATAGCGGCATTTTAGGGGTGATCACTAGATATTGTGGGAAAAACTGATCTGGATCACTCTATATTGTGTTTTGGTCTCGATTCACGATCTGTATTTGCTTGTGGTTCATTTTAATAAGACCCTCCGCTTCTAAATCAGAAAGCGTTCTGGAAAAGGTCTCTGGACGAAGGCCCAGCATCATCGCCACCTCGTGCTTTTTTCCGTTAAGGTGGATCAAGGGTCTGTTTTGCTCTTGCTGCAGGCGACACAGATAAGACCACACGCGATCTTTAGCTGAGGACAGACTGATGTTCTCGATGACCAAGTGCAGTTTATCCATCCAGCGAATCAGTGATTGGACGACGGATTGATACAGCTCTGGGTTTTGCGCCAGAATCTGTTGGAAGTCTTGTTTGGGAATATAATAGATCTCGGACTCTTCAGAAGTCGCTGCCGAGTCGGCGTTTTTTTCTTGTCCTAAAAGGCCCGCTTCCCCAAAGGTTTTTCCGGGGCCGAGAATTTCAATAAGCATCTCTTTCCCTGCCGGAGAGATCTTGGAGATTCGCACGGTTCCTTTGTGAATTAAATAGAATCCTTGAGAGCTGTCTTCTTGCTCAAAGATCAATGTGTTCTTGGGATACCTCTTCCTTTGAATAAGAGGAATGATTTTCTCAGTGATTTTCTCTTCCTGAGTCGAGCAAATGGGGCAGTTATCCGTAGGACGCTGTTTCATATGAACTCCCATGAGAACATTGTAACACCCTTTTGCTCTGTTTTTATGAGGAGAGCAAGGTTTTTGACATAGTGAAAGCCAATCGAGATGCCTTAAGTTGAGGCAAATAAGTGAAATGTTCCTCGCAAAGTCAGGAGAATACTTCAGAATCTTAATTCGCCTCCCGATGCATTTCTAGATTCTTTAAGACCCGGGGGGATCCGATGTTGAGTCACTTTTGGAAGTCACGTAGCTATCGTTATAAGACCTTAGCTCTTTTGGTTGTTGCGATCACTCCTCTGTGGAGCATTGTTCTTTTTTATGTTCTTCCGTTGGTGCGTGAAAATATGTACGAGGATCGTAAAGTGGCACTTCGGAACACCGTGGATGTGGCGAGTAAAGTGATAGAGCATTACTACGCACTTTATGAAAAGAAGCAGTTGTCGGAAGAGGACGCGAAGGTTCAAGCTCTGGCAGCAGTTGAAAAGCTTCGTTATAACGGGGAAGAATATTTTTGGATCAATGATTTGCATCCGACTATGATGATGCATCCGATGAAGCCAGAGCTGAATGGCAAAGATCTTTCAGAGATGAAGGACCCCAATGGGTTTCGTCTTTTTGTGGAATTTACGAAAGTGGCTCAGACCGACCAGAGGCAAGGTTTTGTAAGTTATCTTTGGCCGAAGCCGGGATCTCCACGGCCGGAACCAAAAATCAGTTTCGTGAGACAATTCAAATCTTGGAAGTGGGTTTTGGGAAGCGGTGTTTACGTCGATGACGTGGAGGCGGCTGTAGCGGCATTTCGAAACAAGGTTCTATTCAGCTTTACGTTGGCGTTCGTCGTGGCCTTTGGACTTTTCTTTACCTTTGCTGGAAAGCTCATGAATTTCTTGGCTCGCACGGTGACTGATACCAATGAGGCCAGTCAGCAGGTCCTTGAAGCCTCTAATATGTTATCTAATGCGGGCCAAAGTGTCGCGCAAGGTGCCGTGGAGGCCGCCGCGCGAATTGAGGAAACTTTAAAAGCAGTCAGAGATCTGAATGAAACTGTTCGTGCAAATCAGGAACGCGCTAAAAGCGCGGCCGAACTTGCCAAGAACTCAGAGACCGGTGCCTCTCAGGGAGCATCAGAGGTAAAAAAGCTGATTGAATCAATCACCGTGATGTCGAAGATTTCTGGTGAGATCACCTCGGCCATGGATATTATTGATGACATTGCATTTCAGACCAATCTTCTTGCCTTGAACGCAGCTGTGGAGGCCGCACGTGCCGGTGAACAAGGAAAAGGGTTTGCCGTGGTGGCCGACGCTGTTCGTGGGTTGGCTTTGAAATCTGCGCAGGCGGCAAAGGAAGTGAAAACAGTAATTACTAGCAGCGTCGCGCAGACTGAAATTTCTTTGGCGTTGGCAGAAAAAAGCGACAAAGTCCTGGATGGCATTGTCACGTCGGTTCAAAAGGTGACTGTATTGAATCAAGAAATTGCCGAATCTTCTGAACATCAATCAGAGGGTATTCACGCCATCCACGAAGCGATGGGTTCTTTAGAACGACAGACTCAGGCCTTTTCGGCTGCGGCGGAGGAGACGGCGGCAACGTCAGAGGAAATGTCAGCGCAAGCCAATACTCTTCAACACATGGTGTTTACGATGGCTTCCGAGGTGATTGGAAAAGAAAGCAACAAAGCTGCTTAGTTTTCCAAAACAAGGATGTCCTCGATGATTCCTGCTCTCATCATCATTTGAAAAAGCTGAGCAATTTTGTCAGGGGTGAGCAAACTTGAAAAATCAGCCAGCGCAGAGGCCACGGCACTGCCCTCTTTGAGTTCAGTGAGGATTTGCGCTTCGATGGCATCAAGGCGCTGAACGTAGACCTTTTTTTGTTTCTTATAGATCATAAGGCACTCAGGATGATTCCAGTTGATGTCTTCAAACTGATAGGGCGGTTCTTTGCGATGGCTCCAGAGATCGAAAATCGCGTAAGGACTTTCAAAGATCTCGAAGGCCTCGATGAACTGGATTTTGAAGTCTTCAGAGTGTAAAAGTTCGCGAATACGCTCTACCGGCAGGGGCTCAGAGGAAGCCGCATGGTACATATTCTTAAACGTCCACTCAAAGCGAGCTAAATCGTAAAGAAAAACAATGCCTCGGGTGGATTGGGAACTTTTTAGAAATTCGGGGAAGGTCTCTCCATAGTCTGAAAGATCATAGGATATCGATGGCTGGGCTTCGATATATCTGCGGGCGACATGGCGAAAAAGCTCTTCCCCCAAGGCCCAGCGGACGGCGCGGAAGGTTTTGCTTAGGGCCTCGGTGAGTCGAGCGAAATAGCCTCGGTGGTACACCTCAAACGCCTGCTCTAAAGACAGTTTGCCAATGGGTTTTAAGGATTCGACGGCTTTGGGGTCGGCTTGCGCCGACAAAAGATTTTTTTTAAACAGACTCTGCGCTTCGTTCAGCTTCATAAGAACTCTCCAAGATAGACACAGCCTTCATGATTTCCGCTTCCAACTCGTGGAACTCGGGGATTTCGACATCTCTTTCAATTAAGATTGGAAGATGGCGGACTTTAGGGGCGATCAGTTTAAATAACTGCCAGACAGGTTCGGGCACCTCTGAAGAATGGGTGTCGAAGAGGAAGTCACCATAATCTGTCGGCCCTGCCATGTGAACTTGCGCGACCCGCTCCATGGGAATGTGATTGAGGAAATAGTGAGGATCAAAACCGTGGTTTGAAGAGTTCACGTAGACATTGTTAAGATCCAGAAGGATATGGCATCCCGTGCGGCGACTGACCTCACTGATAAAGTCCCACTCGTTCATTTCATTGCTTCGATAGCTGAGATAGGTCGAAATGTTTTCCAGCACCAAAGGGCGTCGCAAAAAATTTTGAGCGAAGTCGATATTGTGAACCAGGGTCTCAATGCTGTCCTCGGTAAAGGGCAGTGGTAAAAGGTCATGCAGATTGAACTCGGCAGTTCCGGTCCAGCAAAGATGATCGGAAACAATAAAAGGTTCGACGCGATCAATGAGATCGCGAAGCTTTTGCATATAATCCAAACGAAGCCCCTCCGGGGACCCGATGTTCATAGAGACCCCATGCAAGGCCACGGGATAGTCTTGGCGAATGAACTGCAGCATCTCGAGGGGGCGCCCTTGAGAGTTCAGATAGTTTTCAGTGAGGGCTTCAAACCAAGCCACCTCCGTGGAAGGTCGTTGTTCCAGATAAGGATAGTGGGGAGGGCGAAGTCCCACTCCGACTTTGTGACTTAAAGATGATGCACGCATTTTTAATCCTCGATGTTGCAAAGGGGGCGCAAGACTTAATTCTTTTTTGGGGTCGCAGGAGTAGGCATTTTCGCTTCGCCCTCGATTTGAATTTTGATGTCATCCCCCACCACGAAGCCTCCTTTATCCAAAGCCTTATTCCAGTTCAGACCAAAATCCTTGCGATTGACCTTGGTCTCTGCTTCGAAGGCCACCACTCGATTCCCCATCGCATCGGTGATGGCGCCGTTGTAGCCGACATTCAGAATAACAGGCTTGGTGATGCCACGGATGGTGAGTTCTCCATGAACCTTATCGGGCTTTCCATTGTCATATTCGACTTTGGTGCTTTTGAATTTCATTTCGGGGAACTTGACGACATCAAAGAAGTCAGGACTGCGCAGGTGTTTGTCGCGATCTTTTTCATTGGTATTTAAGGAGTCAGTCTGGATCGTGACCATGACATTTTCAAGCTTCAGGTCTTTTTCATCAAAATCGAAAGTGCCGGCAAATTTGTCGAAACGACCTTTAACTTTTGAGACCATCAGATGGGGGGCGACGAAGCTTACGTTTGTATGGGCTTTATCAAGTTCGAATTTCGCGGCCAGAAGAGGGGGCGTGAAAAGGGAAGTGACTAAAAAAGCAAAAAGTAGAGCGCGCATACTTAAATCCTTTCGGTAGGTTTGCACGTTCTACTTTTTTTGAAGAACTTAACTTTTACAAATTAAGTTAGTGAAAGTTTAGTAGGTCATAAGAGCTTTAACGTCCAGCTTGCCGCCTGACACAGATTTGTTCGCCAAAGAGTTGATCTTTTTAGCCGAACCCAGAATGGCCGCTTTCACATCTTGCCAAGTTTTTTCAGGATGAGCAGACCAGTACAAAGCGGCGGCTCCAGCAACGTGAGGGGTGGCCATAGACGTTCCATCCCAAGTGGCTTTGAAGCCAAACTTATCGATCACAGTGTCTGTGTAACCTTGCTCTACGACCGTTGAGAAAACCTTCACGCCAGGGGCTCCAATATCCACGGTTTTAGCACCCCAGTTCGAGAAAGAACCCAAGTTGTTGTTCACATCCAACGCCGCCACAGAAACAATAATGTCGTGGTCATAGGAAGCTGGGTATGCCGGTGCTTTATCTGTGTCGTTGTCATAACCAACGCCTTTGTGTCCATTCCCCGCCGCTGCGATAAAGAGAACACCTTTATCTTGTGCGTACTGAACGGCGTCGCGAAGAGCTTGGTTTTCAGGTGAGCCTGCTTCTTCGCCTTCAGAGCCCCAAGAGTTGCTCATGACTTTAGCTCCATTGTCTACAGCGTATTTGATCGCCTTAATTGCATCGGCCGTGGTGCCTTGGCCTTTTTCAGAGATAAAACGCAAAGACATGATCTTTACATTAGGAGCCACGCCGGCGATCCCTTTGTTGTTGTCGCCGCGGGCTGCTACGTTTCCTGCGCAGTGAGTTCCGTGGCCAGGGTTTCCGCCTTTAAAAAGAATTTCCATAGGGTCCACGGAAAGGTCGAACGGTTTGTTGTCGTTAGAAACAAAGTCCCAACCAATCATGTCATCGACATAACCATTGTTGTCATCGTCGATCCCGTTGTTGGGAATCTCTTTAGAGTTTCTCCATAGATTAGGCAGAAGATCTTCATGAGTGTAGTCCACACCGGTGTCGATGACGGCCACGACCATGTCGGGATTTCCTTTGGTGATCTTCCACGCGTCAGTGACGCCAATGTCGATCATGCCCCACTGCTTATTGAAAAGGGGATCTGCACCCGTCGATGATTGCGGAGCGTCAGGAATGGCGGGGTTGTCTGCTTTAGCCAATTCGCGAAGCTGAGGATTTCTTGCAAGCATTTTTGCAAGAGCGGCCTTGCGAAGAGGATCTTGAATCGTGTAGTCCTCCATCAAAGAGATCTTGTAGTTGGGTTGAACATATTCAACTGCTGGATTTTTCTCTAAACTTTGCAGACTCAGGTGGCGGGGAGCTTGAACTCGAACCCAAGAGTCGGTGAGTTTTTCTACTTTTGCTCCTTGGATTTGGAATTCGACAAAGCCAGGTGCTAATTTAATAAGCAAATCTTGCTTTTTGGTATTTGCTTGCGCCCCTAAGCTGATCGCAAGAATGGCGGAACTTACGTACAAAGCCATTTTTCTCATTTGTTTTCCCCTTCTCGAGGTCCCTCTGGCCAACTGTTATTGTGTCTCGCGACACGACAGTGACCTTCCTCGACTGATGTTAAGTAGAAATTTAAGTTTAGAAGCGAGTCGACAGGAGAATCAATTTCAATTGCCCTTTTTTGGAGGGGCGCGTTGAAGAAATCGGACGCGGCCTCTATAATACTTATCTAGTTGTCAGGATTACGGAATTTCAGTAACTACTTAATGATAGCTAAATGAAATTGCAGAGGTGTATTTATGCACAAAGATCAAGTGCAGGGTTCTGTGTCCCATGGAGGAGCCAGCGGAACTCAAGCCATAGATGATATGTCACGAGAAGTTGCGTTCACGTCGAAGCTCGATGCTTTGGTGGCGTGGGGACGAAAAAATTCATTGTGGCCAATGCCTTATGGGACCGCTTGTTGTGGTATCGAATTCATGTCAGTGATGGGGCCAAAATATGACTTGGCTCGTTTCGGAGCGGAAGTGGCGCGTTTCTCTCCACGTCAGGCAGACTTGCTTGTTGTGGCAGGAACGATCACTGAAAAAATGGCGCCTGTTATTACTCGTATTTATCAACAAATGCTGGAGCCTAAATACGTGATCGCGATGGGTGCTTGCGCCAGTTCCGGTGGCTTCTATCGTGCTTATCACGTGCTTCAAGGGGTTGATAAAGTGATCCCTGTCGATGTTTACATTCCAGGATGCCCTCCGACACCTGAAGCGGTGATGGATGGTATCATGGCTTTGCAACGTATGATTGCAACTCATCAACCTCGTCCTTGGAAAGACAACTGGAAGAGCCCTTATGAACAAGCTTGAGAAATTAAAACAATCCCTCAGTGGTAAATTTAAAATCGAGAACTATAAATTCATTCACGCCGTGGGTGATGATGTTCTTGAGGTTCCTAAAGAAGACGTGCCTGCGCTGTTGCAGTTTTTCCATGACAGTGGCCAGTTTGATTTTCTGATGGACGTTTGCGGTGCGGATTATCCGGGTCGCGAGAAACGTTTTGATGTGGTTTACCATTTGTTCTCATCGAAAGACGCTTCTCGTTTGCGCGTGAAAGCTCAAGTGGGAGAAAACGAATCTATCGGGACCGTGATTCCTGCCTATCGTGGTGCGGACTGGTTTGAGCGTGAAGCTTATGACATGTTCGGTATCAAGTTTGAAGGACATCCGAATTTGCGCAAGATTTTGACTCACCATCAGTTTGTGGGTCATCCGCTGCGTAAAGACTACGATGCGAACTTGCAGCAAGCCTGCACGGTTTCTTTGCCGATTCACTTCAACAACGAGCCAGGATCTCCTGGTGACGTGTTGAATGATAAATACGTTCCTTTGAACATTGGTCCTGCGCATACAGCGATGCACGGAACTCTTCGTGTGATGGCGGAAATGGACGGCGAGACGATCGTTCGTTGTAACAACGAAATTGGTTACCTGCACCGTTGTTTCGAGAAAATGGCAGAAACTCATCCCTACAATCAGGTGATTCCTTACACGGATCGTTTGAACTACTGTTCAGCCCCTATGAACAACATCGGGTACTGTAAAACAGTGGAAAGACTTTTGGGTGTTGAAATTCCTCCCAAAGCACAAGCGATGCGTGTGATCTTGGCAGAGCTTTCTCGTATCATCGACCACACGATTGCAATCGGAACGGGCGCGATGGACTTGGGGGCTTTAACAAGCTTCTTCTATATGTTCGGTTTGCGTGAACAAGTTTACGGTCTTTTTGAAAAACTTTGTGGAGCCCGTTTGACGGTGTCGATGACCCGCGTGGGTGGTATGGCACAAGATGCTCCTGAAGGTTGGTTTGACGAGGTTCTGGCTCTTTGTAAAGAAATTCGCAAAGGGACAGACGAAATGGCCAGCATGGTTGTGGATAATAAGATCTTCATCCAACGTACTCGTGGCATCTGTCCGGTTTCTGCGCAAGATGCGATTCAGTGGGGTTACACAGGTCCTCTTCTTCGTGCTTCGGGCGTGAATTTGGATTTGCGTAAGGCACAACCTTATTATGGTTACGACGCTTTGGACTTTGATGTTCCCGTAGGAACCTCTGGTGATATCTATGATCGCTATTTGGTTCGCTTTGAAGAAATGCGCCAATCAGTTCGTATCATCGAACAGGTCTGCAAAAATGTTCCTGGCGGGGATTACACGATTCGCGACAAAGGCATTGTTCTTCCTGAGAAGAAAGATGTTTACGGAAATATCGAAGGTTTGATGAATCACTTTATGTTGATCATCAAGGGGCTTCGTCCTCCTGTGGGTGAAGTTTATGATGCGACAGAAGCTGCGAACGGAGAGTTGGGCTTCTATCTTGTCAGTGATGGCTCTGCGAATCCTTATCGTTTGAAAGTTCGTCCTCCTTGTTTCGCCATTTATCAGTCTTATCCGACTGTGGTGAAGGGGGCTCAGCTGGCTGACGCTATTGCGACAGTGGCTTCGATGAATTTGATTGCAGGGGAACTGGACCGCTAAAAGGCGAGTTCAGGCCGCGGAACTGAAGTAGTAAAAAGGGAAACACAATGTTTACACTTTCTGATCAAGGCTTGGCCGAAGTAAAAAAAGAGCTCGCTCGCTATGAAGCGAAAGAGTCTGCGATTATTCCAAGTCTTTATATTGCTCAAAAAGAAAATAAGGGCTTTATCACGCCAGAGATGATCACTTACTTGTCCAAAGTAATGGATATCCCTGAAGCTCGTATCAACGAAGTATTTAAGTTTTATACGATGTTCAACCAAAAGCCGGTTGGCAAATATCATGTGCAGGTTTGCACGAATATTTCCTGCGCTTTGGAAGGCGGTCGTGAAATGGCCCATCATATTTGTCATGAATTGGGCGTGAAGTACGACGAAGTCACATCGGATGGACGTTTCACCGTGAGCAAGGTTGAGTGCCTTGGATCTTGTGGAACGGCTCCGATGATGCAAGTGAACGACACTTACCATGAAAAACTCACTCCGGAAACGGCGATGAATCTTCTAAGAGGTATGAAATAATGTCTGAAGTTAAATTACTCACAGAATTTTATCATCTGCCAGAGTTTCAAACTCTCGCGGGTTACAAAGCCAAAGGCGGTTATGAAACTTTGCCTAAAGCTTTGAAAATGCAACCTCAGGCGATCATCGACGAAGTGAAGGCCTCGGGTCTTCGCGGCCGTGGTGGTGCGGGCTTCCCGACAGGTATGAAATGGGGCTTCTTGCCGAAAAATGGTGAACCTCGTTACCTTCTTTGCAACGCCGATGAAGGTGAGCCTGGAACATTCAAAGATCGTATGATGATGGAGCGTGCTCCTCACCAGTTGATCGAAGGGATGATTATCTCTGCTTTCGCGATTGGCTCTAAAAAAGGGTATATCTACGTTCGTGGTGAGTATGTTTATCCCATCGAATGTTTAAGAAAAGCGATCAAAGAAGCTTACGATGCCGGTTTCTTGGGTAAAAACATCCTGGGTTCGGGTTTTGACTTTGATTTGGATGTGTATCGTGGTGCGGGCGCTTATATCTGCGGTGAAGAAACGGGCATGATTTCTTCTTTGGAAGGTCTGAAAGGACAGCCCAAGTTGAAACCGCCATTCCCTGCGGTTCAAGGTTATTTGCGCAAGCCAACCATCGTGAACAATGTGGAAACATTGGCGGCGGTGACTTACATCATTCGTGATGGCGCAACAACTTACCGTAAGCATGGAACTGAAAAATCTGCGGGAACAAAGTTGTTCTCTCTTTCTGGAAATGTGATGAAGCCGGGGAACTACGAAGTTCCATTGGGATATCCTTTGATGGATCTCATCATGAAAGAGGGCGGTGGAATGAAGCCGGGCCGCAAGTTGAAGGCCGTTATTCCTGGTGGATCTTCCGCTCCGGTTTTGACTGCCGAAGAGGTGGCCAAGGCCAACTTGGATTATGAGTCTTTGGCTGGCTTAGGCACGATGTTGGGTTCTGGCGCGGTGATCGTGATTGATGACTCTCAATGTATGGTCGATATGTTGGGTGTTTTGTCGCACTTCTATGCCCACGAATCTTGCGGTCAGTGCACGCCCTGCCGTGAAGGAACAGGCTGGTTGAATAAGATTCTTCACTCGATCCTGGAAGGTCGTGGCCGTTTGCAGGACATCGATCTTTTGATCAAAGTCGCAGACAATATGAAAGGGAAAACAATCTGTGCCCTTTCCGATGCCGCGGCTTTGCCGGTTCTTAGTTTTGTAACAAAATTTAGAGATGAGTTTGAATTCTACGTTCGTGAAGGACGTTCGAAAGTAAAAGGAACGACATATGCCGAAATGCACCATTAATGGCAAAGAAGTCGAAGTAAAAGACGGCACATCCATCATCGAAGCGATGCAACAGTCGGGCGATCGTATTGCCCACTATTGTTGGCATCCCGGATTGAGCGTCGCCGGCGTTTGTCGCGTGTGCATGGTGGAGATCGAAGGAAATCCCCGTGTTCAGATCGCTTGTAATACAATGGTTACCGAGGGAATGAAGATCAACAACACGTCTGACAAAGTGAAAGACGCTGTGAAATGGGGCCTTGATTTCCATTTGATCAACCATCCTTTGGATTGCCCTATTTGTGACCAAGCCGGTGAGTGTGGACTTCAAGATCAGTACATGGAGTACGGAAAGTACGATCCTGAGATGGCGGAAGCCAAAGTGAAAAAGCACAAAGTCGTCGACTTGGGTCCGACAGTGGTTTTGGACTCTGAAAGATGTATCTTGTGTTCTCGCTGCGTGCGTTTCACCGAAGAAGTTTCTAAGACCAATGAGTTGGGAATCTTCAACCGTGGTGATCGTTCTGAGATCGGTTGCCATGAAGGCGTTCAGTTGAACAATAAGTACTCTTTGAATACGGTTGATATCTGTCCAGTAGGAGCTTTGACTTCTAAAGATTTCCGTTTCCGTCAGCGCGTGTGGTATCTCAAGGATGCTGAAACCGTCTGTAATGGCTGTTCAACAGGTTGTAACGTGAAGGTTTACTACAATAAGGAAGGTTTCTTCCGCGTAAAACCGGTTTACAACGAAAATGTGAACGGTCACTGGATGTGCGATGAAGGTCGTGACATCTATAAGTTCGTCAATAAAGAACACCGCTTGTTGAAAGCGCAAGTACGCACGGCTTCAGGTTGGACCGAAATGCCGGCGGGTGCGGCGGCGAAGAATGCTCATGAAGTATTGAAAAATGCTTCTGGCGATTCCTTGGCGTTGGTGCTGACAGCGCAATACACAGTGGAAGAGTTCGAAGCGATCGTGTCGACTTTCGTGAACGAATTCAAAACCAAGAAAGTATATTTCTGGATCAACAACAAAGAAACTTTTGACAGCTTCGACGGACTTCTTCTGCGCGGAGATAAAAATCCGAATACCAAAGGCTTGTTGAAAGTTTTGGA
>JAHRXB010000025.1 GCA_019104905.1 Bdellovibrio sp. | reverse complement strand
GTGATGTTTTTAACAACACCCGTAACGATAGAACCTTCCGCCATAGTGTCCAAAGTTTGTGAACGGAGACTGTCACGTTCTTCTTCAAGAAGAGCGCGGCGAGAAAGAACGATGTTGCCACGTTTCTTATTGAACTTGATAACTTTGAATTTAAATTTCTTACCAAGGTAAACGTCCATGTTGCGAACAGGGCGTAGATCGATTTGAGATCCAGGCAAGAATGCTTTAACGCCGATATCAACGCTCAAGCCACCTTTAACTTTAGCAACAACAGTACCTTCGATAACTTCTTCGTTCTCAGCTGCTTTAGAGATATCAGTCCATGCACGAAGCATGTCAGCTTTGTCTTTAGAAAGAACGATCATGCCGTTTTCGTTTTCGATACGGTCAATCAAAACCTCTACAGTGTCTCCAGCTTTTACTTCGCGAACACCGTCAACGATACGGAATTCATTGATCGCGATCAAACCTTCAGACTTGTAGTTAATATCAACAAGAACGTAGTCAGATTGAACTTCAACTACTTTTCCTGTGACAACGTCGCCGACTTTGAAGTCTTGCTCTTTCATGGAAGCTTCGAAAAGGTTTTCGAAATCACCTTTTTCAGATTTAGCATTCAAAATGCCAGGATTTGCTGGAACTTTAGAGTCTTCAGCATCCAAGAAAGCTAGAACTTTCTGTTTCTCAAGCTCGGCTTTGTTTAATTGTTTTGTCATATAGTTTTTTTAAAACCTCCCACGTAGTAAGACCTCTTGGATCCTACCCGTTACCTTTCTTCACCTCTTTGGGCGAAACACTGGTTTAGCGACCTAAGGGGGCGAAAGTCAAAGGTTTTACGCGCTTTGGCGGGCTTTTCCTTTGTATCCTTACAAGAGTGGAATCTTGAACCTGACAGGCGCACCCCATCTCGAACATATTTGATCTGAGACCAAGGAGGGCCCATGGACTGGGGACCTAGACTTATGCGTATCTTTCTTGGAGGGCTTCTCGGAATTCCCTCCTGGGGGTGGGCCGCAGCCAACTATGATCGTGAAATCCGCTCTGGGCTTAACTTTATTGAGCACTATCAAACCCACGGCGACGAAGGTTACGAACCCGGGCAGTGGCGTGCGCGTGTGACCTCCTATGTTCCTAGCGCCATCGGAGTTGGCAAGATGGGAGTTCCCTTCGAGGACCCCTCCGCCTTCGTCACCTCCTCGGTCGCCAACGTGCTGGCTGAAATTTATTCTATCAACTCTCGTTATCAGGAAGTCCTCCCTCTTCTCGAGAAAGCTCGAGGAGGATTAAAACCTTATCGCTGGGGCTCGCTCTTTCACTTTTATCCCCCCAAAACTTTTAAAGGCGTCAAAGTGCGCGGTCCTCGCTTTATGTATCTCGCACGAGCGTGGCAGGGGTTTGCAAATATTCCCCCTGACGCCGACACCACGTCGGTGACCTACACTCTTCTTCACTATCTTCAAAGTTTTGATCAGGGCCTGTCTCCCCAAGAACAAAGAAGCACTTTGCCCCCTCAAGTTCTTGAGGCCTTTTCGACAGCACGTGATCTGGCCAGGGTTCCACATGCTTATAATGCGGCTCAAGGACATATCAAAACCGGAGCCTTCTTAACTTGGCTCTGGGATGAAAAAGACCCGAACATGCCCCGCAATATCTTTGCCCTTCCCCACCGAGGCACGCGCATTCCTTTTAACTTTAATGACGTCGACTGTGTCGTGAACGGAAATGTTCTGAAGCTCTTAACTTATGCAGGAAAAACCACCGGCCCCGGTTACCGTGCCAGCTGCAATCACCTCAATCGTGTCGTGCAAAACAAGCAGTTCTATTTTTGCGGAATGTATTACCCCAGCTACTATGCCCTCCCCTACGTGATGGCGGAAAACCTTCATGCCGGGACACGATGTTTAGAACCGTCTCGAGAGAGACTTGTGAATTTTGTCATCTCTCGACAAAATAAGGACGGCTCGTGGCGCAACAGCTTTTTAGCTCGGCCGGACTATGTGCAATCCACCGTGTGGGCCCTCAACGCGCTGATGATCCTGGGAGACCCACACAACGACCTTCACCAAAACCGAGTCCGACGAGGGTTGCACTTTCTTCTTTCTCAAGCACAGCAAGACCCGGAGGGACGTTTGTTCTGGTCAGGGCAGGTCTTTTTCGCCGCCACCTTTGTTGCCCGATATCCCGTCGTGTGGCGCTCAACCTCCTACACCACGGCTCTAGCCCTCAAAGCCTTGGCCCTTGCCGATCAGAAATGGAGAGTCCCTTGACGTTTGATTCTTGGCAGAGAAGCCCCTCTGCCAGTTGCTTCCCGCAAATTCCATGAACAAGGTGAGTGCAAACAACAAAAGGAGACGTTCCATGAAAACTCTATTACTGATCGCCGCCCTTCTGGGGTCCTCATTCAGCTATGCCGCAAAAACCTATCAAGTCACGGGACCCGTGCTTGAAGTGACCGACTCCAAAATCGTCATCGAAAAAGGTCACGACAAATGGGAAATCGATAGAACGGCGGATACCAAAGTCATGGGAGAACTTAAGGTGGGAGAAAAAGTCACCATCGAATACACTATGGCCGCCAAAAGCGTGGAGCCCAAAGAAAGCAAAGGCATGAAAAAGAAGAAATAGTTCCCTATGATCGGCATCACCTCTCGGTGGGCAACCAAACGAGCTGAAATTTATTTCTTGAAAAATGGGAGCCCACGAATAACCATAGTACTACAAACTAAGGGGGGATTTTCATGAAGAGCGTTTTTACAATCGTTTTTCTATTCACGTCATTTGCGTTTGCATCTGATAATTTCGAGTCTTTCAAACAGAATTTTTCAGCGGCGGTAGAGCCTAAATTGGAAAATCTAGCCGGCTGGCACTCCGGTCGTTGCTACACTTCACGCGAGCCTGAAATCGAAAAGGCCGGCCTGATGGTAGTCAAAGCTTCCGTGGATCCTGCGACAAATCAAGAGGGCGTTAAAATCATCATGCCCGCAGGCTCCGTCAGAGAAGAAGTCAATTTCTGGGATCAACTGGATGATGAAAAAATCGAAGTCGCAAGTTCAATGATGTGGCCGGAAAACATGCCGTTTGCGCAGATGGAAAACGGCAGCTTAGCCAACATCTTGTTCTACGATATGCCGAATTATCCTTCTGGAAAAATCAGCGTCCGACAAAATGAACAAGGATACCAGCTTCGTTTTGGTGATATCTATGACGATGCCGAATGGATTTATTGCCGTCTTGATAAGAAAGTTCTTGGCGAATAAGTCGATTGAAGTGTCCCTCTTGCCGTCTTAAAACAAAAGAGGGACCGAGTTCTTTTAGATTGAATTGCCTTTAAAGATCATCACCTGGCAAGACGTCCCCGTCCCGTTCGTAGAGTCCTTCATGCAATTGATAGAAAAATTCACAGCCTCGTCGGTCAATACACGCATCTCATATCCACCGTGAACAATCGGCTTTACCAATAACGCCTTAAAAAGTGTTTCCGCATCCTGGGCATCATATAAAGCGGCACGACTTTCTGAATTTTCGTGAGAAACTTCCGTCATATCCGTGCTTTCAATTTTGCGGATAGAAAGTAAACAGCGCGCATTGCTGTTGATAAGATCACAATAGATGCTCACAGCCCCCGCTTTATCCTCAAAGCTTTTGTATTGATGGGGTTTGCCGGTCACCTTATCGCCCCAATTAAGAGGCAGCCCCAAATACTGGTACACCTGACGGGCGTCCTTTGGATCATTGATTTCAAAAGTCACTTCTTTCGCGGACTCGGTTAAGCGCGCCTGCGCCAATGATGAAACCACCAGAATCAAAAAACAAACGACAAGCTTCATATATCCCCCTCCGAAGCTAAGTTGCTGTAGACCTGCTATAAACCTTTAGATTTTTCCTTTAACAAACTCAACGACTTTATCGACAACCTGCTCAAGGTTCATCGTCGTCGTGTCCACCACCAAGGCATCCTCGGGAACCGCCATCGGCGCCACTTTCCGAGTTGAATCCTGATGATCTCGTTGTTGTTGTGCCTTGACCATATCCCCCTGATCAAGACCGAGTTCAGCCGCACGACGGGCGGCGCGGTGTTCGCTGGAAGCTGTCAAATAGACCTTGGCTTGCGCCTGTGGAAATACAACCGTTCCACAATCACGCCCCTCAGCCACCAACCCCTGTGGGCCTTGACTGCAATTTCTTTGCGCCTCTAACAAAGCTTTACGCACATCTGGGTAATGACTGACTTTACTGGCAAAATTTCCAACGTCCTCATGGGCAATAAGATCCGTCACATCTTGATCTTTAAAAAAGACACGCGTGCGCGCGTCATCCATACGCACACTCCATACAGGATTGTGCGTGAGCTCCGCCAATGATTTGACGTCATCAAGATCGATCTGCAATTGAAGAGCGGCAAAGGCAAGGCCACGATAGAACGCACCCGTAGAAACCCATTGCCAGCCCAAACGACGAGCCAACTCTCGACTTACAGAGGATTTCCCAGAGGCCGCGGGGCCATCAATCGTAATTACCATTCCCATTCACTCTCCAATAACAAAACTTTTTTAGGTCAGTACGGGGACCTCTTTGAGCACTTCCGCGAGCGCTTTGATAGCAGCTTCGTTTTCGTGATCAAGGCCGACACTCAAACGCAATTGCGTCTTGAACCCGTAGTTCAAGAGAGGTCTCATGATAATCCCACGACGTAACAAGGCTTCATTCACCTTGGTGGCGTCGCGAAGGGTGTCGAACATGACAAAATTCCCCTGAGATGGAATGTACGGCAGGCCTAATTCTTCTAACTTCTTATAGAAGTAATCAAGCCCTTTCCAGCAAGTCTGCTGCGAACGCTCAATAAATTCTTTATCTTGCAGAGCCGCATTTGCCGCCACCTGCGCTAAATCGTTGACATTAAAAGGTTTGCGCACGCGGTTAAACACCTCCACCACCTCTGCGGGGGCAATCATCGCACCCAAGCGGAAGCCGGCCAGACCGTAGATCTTGGAAAAAGTACGAAGAACGATCAGATTTTTGTACTTGTTGATGTATTTTTGTGCAGAAACATAATCTGAAGCCCGCACAAATTCATTGTAGGCTTCATCGAAAATCACAATGACATCGTCACGGTTGCCGACCTTCTCCAAAAAGGTCTCCACCTCTTGTTTTGTGGCATAGGTGCCCGTCGGATTGTTGGGATTTGATACGAAAATCAGGCGAATTTTATGCTCAGGATGCGCAAAAAAATAATCCGCAATCGCAGGTAAATCGAAGCGAAATCCTTCCGCCATCGGAACTTTGTGAATCACCGCGCGATTGGCGGGGGCGCTCACTTCATAAGCATTAAACGCCGCCACAGATGTCAAAACGCCGTCTTTAGGTTCACAGAAAATCCGCGTCAATAAATCAATCAACTCATCACTGCCATTTCCAATGGCAAGTTGTTTTGTCGGGAAGCCCCATTCTTGAGACAAAGTCTGCAAAAGATCATAGTGGGATGGATCTGGGTAGAGGTTCTGATGATCCAAAGCCTTCTTCACCGCTTCCATTGCTTTCGGGCTAGGACCTAAAGGATTTTCATTACTTGCAAGTTTATACACCGTGCTCAATCCATACTCACGTTGAGTTTCGGAAATGGGCTTTCCAGGTTTGTAGGGAACCAGATTCAGAATTTCGGGAGAAATCTTCACTTTAGAATCCTTTTCTTAGAGAGATTATTTTGCTATACCTGTGCGTCTAGCTTTAACAACATTCTAGAGCAATTTCAATATAGAGAGCGTTTAAAAATGCAAAGCAGCTTCTTGTTAGGTGTGAGTGTCGGAGAATCCTTCGCAGAATACTCACTCATGTCGGATTCCAAGCCCGTGGCTCAGAAGAGAGTGTATCTCTCTCGCGAAAACCTCAAACAATCTCTCAGTCAATTCATGACTGAACACGCCGACAAAAAGCCCCAGCATGCTTTTATCAGCCTGCGCCTGCCTAAAAAGCTTTTGGATTACAACCTTAGCGGTGCCGTGGCCCATATCACGACGGAGGGTTTTGAGCATTGGCTTGATGTCTGCGGAGACGCCAATCACAAACTCACCAGCAAAGATCTGCTTTTTTCGGTGCGTGAAAGAATTTTGGCTGATGGCAAAGTGGACGTGGCACTCCAAGAAGAAGAACTGGAAGCCATTGCCGCAAAACTGCAACTGATCGAATGCAAAAAAGTCTGCCTGCACTTCCTTCACTCTTCTCTGAATCCGGTCCATCAAGAGAAAGCCCGTTTGTTCTTGCAAAAAAAAGGATTGGACGTTTTCACTCCCGAAAAGACCGACACCCCGAATGAGGTGGCGCGCTGGAACAAAAATGCTTTAAATGCGACCATCGCCGGCGTTTACGCCGATCGCAAAGAAGAAATCCTCAAAGCGCTCGAAGGTTTTTTGGATGCGGGACACATTTATTTTCTCGACTCTGTGGGGAAAATTCATTCGGGTGAAAGCTCGAGTCAGGTCGACAGTCTTTTCTCTGCCGCCACCGCGTTGGGTTTGAGTGTGGGAGTCCCCGCCAAAGCCAGCGTTTTGTATTTGGGGCTAGAAAATTTTCTTTTGATCTCTAGTGCCACGTGGAGCTCCTCGTGGAGCAGCCCCTGGGGACCTTTGGCGGTGAATCACTTGCAGACAAAAATGTTAGGTATTCAACCGACTTTGGGCATCCATCTTAATGAGTTCGGTCGCTTTGATTTCACGACTCACCAAGAAGGCTGGGAACCCGGCCCCATGTTTTTAGGACGAGGACAAAAACTCAGTCTGTTGGATCTGTGGTCTGAAAACGCCAAGCTGACAAAACTTCAAGGGTTGGAAGATCGTTTTTCAGCCCAAGGAATTCAGCGCGCCAAGAACTCGCTTTTTGCGATTTCCAAGATCAGTCGCACGCGTGATAACGATCTCAATCACATCACGAAGGAAATGCAAAGCCTCAGCATGCAACGCTTGGCTATGGAAGCCTTCATGCTTCGCGAAACCGAAAAGATGATCGTCACAGGCCCCTTGGCCTCGGTCTTCGCCAATGCCTTTAAAAAAGATCCCCATACCGTCATCGAAACTCAAGAGTTCAGCGAATCACAGGCGATTGCCTTGCGCGGATATCAAGCTTTGCAGGAGACCTTATGAGTTATCACATCGAACTTTTCCACTCCCTGCTGAACGAATTTCTGCAAGGGGAAGCCGCACTCATGACTTTGGACGGAGACGCCTTGGCCGTGCGCGGAAGTCACGCTGTGACCTACGGGACTTTAACAACGGCAGGTTTAACCGCTTGCAAGTATCTCAAACTTCAAGAGGGCGATATTGCCCTGCTCAATGACCCTTATAGCGGCGGAAGTCTTCTGAGTGAAATGACCTTTGTCATGGCGATTTCAGAAGACCTTTTATGGGTGACTCGTCGTTCTTTGGACAAAGCCGTTAAAATCGCCAAATCGATTGAAGAAGAAGGCTTGCGCATTCCGCCGACACCACTGCGCCAAAAAAACCAACTCAATGAAATGATCTTAAGTGCCATGCAGGCTCACCCGTCATGCCCGCCTCATTTTGTTGAATGGCTTAAAGAACAGTGCACCGAGATGACGGTGAAGGCGAAAAAACTTTTTGATGTGCTTGAATACACCGGCTTCACCATCACCTCAGAGCTGATCGAAGAATACCTTGAGCTTTCCAAACAATCAGCGTCTCAAAAAGTCAGTGAGCGAGCTTCCGGTGAAGCGCGAGTGGATGTTGTCCTGGATAGCGGAGAACTTCTACGTCTGAATATGGAAATCCACGACGGTCGCATCAGCATTGACTTCGGCGGCACCAGTGGCGCAAAGACGGTTTCCTTGACCGAGTCCGCAACCTACGGCGCTTGCTTCCGTGCTTTAAGCTGTTTTTATGGCTTCGAGAATATTGCGAACTCAGGATCCTTTTCCATTCTGCAAATTTCCAAGCCTGCGGGATGTTGGCTGGTGGGAAAATACCCAGCACCAACATATAAGGGAATGACTTGCGGAGTTGCGGCCATTGAAACCGCCGTCGAATTGGCTTTAGCACAGATCCATCAAAAACAAGAAAAATCCTTAACCAACCATTGTGCTCTTCGGTTTGATCTACTTCATAAAGAAAGACACACCCTTCTGACCATGCCCGGGGGCCAAGGGGCACAGGCCGGAAAAGATGGACAATGCGCCCATCTTCATTCGTTTTCCTTAGAACAGGTCGAACGCGACTTCCCGGTGAAATTTCTGCGTGTCGACCAACGAGTTTCCACTGGGGGTAAAGGTAAGTTTAATGGCGGCCGGGGACTAATTGTTAAACTGGAGCTTCGTGAAGACATGCAGGCTTCCTGGATGACAGATCTCACCTTGCATCGTCCCCGTCTTCCCAAAAATTGTTCACATGGTGATCCCAGCGAAATGTCCGTGGAACGTGAAGGGGATCACAAAAGCCTTCCCGTTTTAGGACAACAATCTTTTAAAGCTGGGGATATTATCACACTTTGTTCAGGTTCCGGGGGCGGTTACGGGAAGGAATAGTCTTCAGACTATGTCACTTCACAAAGCCGCCTAGGAAGAGTTTGTCTTCAGTGATATCATGATCATCATGAAATATCTTATTACTCTTATCGCAGTTTTCATCGTCGGTCTTGGATCTCTTGCTCAGGCTAAGACCACAAAGAAAGGATCCTCTGTGGACGCAACAGAAGTGGCCTATTTAGCTGGTGGATGTTTTTGGGGAATGGAAGATCTTTTACGAAAATTTCCCGGAGTGATCGAAACTCAAGTGGGCTACATGGGCGGAGAGACCAAAGAGGCCACTTACAATATTGTTAAAACTGGCACCACCAATCACGCTGAAACCGTGAAAGTGATTTTCGATCCACGCAAACTGAAATACGAGGACCTGCTTCTGTTCTTCTTTAAAATTCATGACCCGACAACGACCAATCGCCAAGGCAATGACGTCGGAACCCAATATCGCAGCGCTATTTTTTACACCTCGGAAAATCAACGGGACGATGCGGAACGAGTAAAGATTCGTGTCGAAAAATCAGGAGCCTGGAAGGCCCCGGTGGTTACGCAGATAATGAAAGCCGGCGAATTCTGGAAAGCCGAGGAATATCATCAAGATTACCTACAAAAGAATCCCGGCGGATACACCTGCCATTTCGAACGGAAGATTCAGTTTTAGTAATCTAGGTTACATATCTGAAAGGTCCCTTTTTCCCCGTGCAACTTGCTTTTAGACAAAGTATTGCAATGGAGTAAGTAAGGAAAGGGACCTTATGAAAGCATTGTTGAGACATCTTTGCTTCGTCGTCATCTGCGGAACCGCCATCGGCACACCTCCGGTTCAAGCTGCGACCTTGTCATTTCGTTCTGATTATTGGTGCCCCTATGTCTGCGAGCCCAACTCATCACGCCCTGGATACATGGTGGAAGTACTTCAAAAGATTTTTCAAAAACACGGCCACACCGTTGATGTGAAGCTGACCAACTGGGCTCGCGCAATCAAAGAAACGCGAACCGGCAATGCTCAGGGTCTCCTTGGAGCCCGTCGGGCCGACGCTCCCGATTTTATCTTTTCCGAAAAGTCTCTCGGCATCACCAAGAATGTTTATTTCACCCACAAAGATTCTTCATGGACCTACCAGGGGCGCCAATCACTCCAAGCCGCCCGTATTGGCGTGATTAATGGATATTCTTATGGCGACAGTATTGATCACTTGATTCAGACTCGCCATAAATCTTTCATTCCCTTTTCCGGTGAACGCCCTTTAGAACAAGTCATCAAAATGCTTGAAAGTGGGCGCTTGGATGCTTTTATTGAAAACCCATTGGCCTTACACTATGCTTTGAAAAATCAGAACCTCCCGACCGAGACACTGAAAGTGGCCGGCTGGGTGAGCGCCCAAGATCCTTTTCTTTTTATAGGTTTTACTCCGAATAACCCCGAGTCGAAGACCTATGCCACGATAGTGACAAAAGGAATTCAAGAGCTCCGCCGCAATGGAAACCTGAAACGCATTCTTGATAAATACAATTTAGAAGACTGGGAGAACTCACAGCCCCTAGCGCTCGGTGCTCTTCACGACTTTAGCCCCCGTCTCCTCAAGAGCCCGCTTGATCTTCTCCACATGTTCAATACTGGAAGTCTCTAAAACAAAGTCGATACGGGTTTCACGAAGAGACAAACCCTTGGAAACGCGGTCATGGCGAACTTCTAAAATGTTCGCCTTCTGCGTGGCAATGGCTTGAGTGAGTCGACTGAGATTCCCTGGCAGGTCATCCACAATCACCGAAAGCTCACAGAGGCGACCGCGCAGAATCTGGCCTCGATCAATGATCTTAGACACAATATTTAAATCAATGTTGCCACCGCTAATGATCACGCAACACTTCTTACCCAGATTCAAAGAGCGCGACATCACGGCGGCCATCGCGGCGGCCCCAGAACCTTCAGCCACGGTCTTGGCTCTTTCCATCAAGAAAACAATCGCTTCAGCGATCTCATCATCGCTGACAGTCACGACCTCATCGACATATTTAGAAATAAAGTTTTCATACATGACTTGAGATGGATTTTTAATCGCAATCCCGTCTGCAATCGTCGCTGCTCGCTTCGTCGAGTTGGGAGCCAACGGCTCTTTCTTAAAGAGGTGAGCCATTCCCGGAGACCGATCGCTCTGCACCCCAATCACTCGCACCTTGGGGTTGATCGACTTTACAGCCAAGGCGATCCCACTGATCAAACCTCCGCCGCCAATGGGAACAATCACGGTGTCAAGATCAGGAACTTTTTCAAGAATCTCAATCCCAATCGTGCCTTGCCCGGCAATGACAAAAGGATCTTGGTAAGGATGAACAAAGGTATAACCGCACTCTTTTTCAAGCTTCTGGGCGTACTCAAAGGCCTCATCATAAATTTCACCTTTGAGAACCACCTCGGCGCCATAGGCTCGAGTGGCTGACGCCTTGCTGATGGAAGCATTTTCCGGCATCACGATCGTCGCCTTGACTCCCGCCAACGTCGCCGACAAGGCCACCCCTTGGGCGTGATTGCCCGCTGAACTGGCCACGACTCCGCGGGCTTTTTCATCCGGAGTTAAATTCGCGATTTTGTTATAAGCTCCACGAAACTTAAAACTTCCTGTGCGCTGAGTGTTTTCAAATTTAAAGTAGATGTCTGTATGGATGAGTTTGCTGGCACTGATGGAGTGGCTCATCTCGGTCGAAGAAATAACATTTTTAAGAAGCTCACGAGCTTTTTGGATATCTGCGAAAGTGACTTTCATTTTAAACTACGACTCCCAGTACGCCGTTAGCCCCCAAACCGGGGGATACTCTTTGTGAGGTAACAAGGACTCGTGGGCCTCGGAGTGCCGCTCACTGGAGTAAAAATTCGAGTTATCTAGACCCATGGCCTTACTCTCGTCGAAAAAATAGAAGGGCGCAAGGTGCTTTCCACAACAATCACAGGCCGTGACAAGATCGTCTTCCGCACAATTAGCCGTACCGCAACGATGGCAAAGTCGATAGTGAATCTTCGAACTCATAAAGGCTCCTGACTTGAGTGGCTTTTCTATCTTAGGTCTTGCCAACAGAGACAGCAAGAGGAGGTCTCAATTTAAGCTATTGATTTCAGGACACAATCTGACCAATGACTTTTCGCGTTATGCGCGTTTTGAGTCACTCTGACTCACGCCCGAAACTCTTTCGTGTTTTCATCTATTTTTGATTCACCTTTACGACCTCCTGCGGAGAAGCACCGAAGCTAGGCCCTCGGCTGTTCGAAGACTTTTCCTCCGAGGGGCCTAGCCTTGGCGCTTCCATGTGGTTCGAGCAGGAAGCAAATCTTAGACAACTCTGCCAAGACAAGATATTTTGGGAAGATCGTGAAAGGGTATTCATGGAAACGACTCTCGTTAAATCGCTTTTTAGAGAAACAGACAAATATATCGGCCAAGAAGTGCAACTTTCGGGTTGGGTACGCAAGATCCGTGACCAAAAGAACTTCGGCTTTATTGAATTGAATGATGGCACCTTCTTTAAAGGTGTTCAGGTCGTTTTTGATACAAATCTTTCTAACTTTGAAGAGGTGGCGAAGCTTTCTATCGCCAGCTCCATTTACGTGACAGGCAAAGTGGTCCAATCCCAAGGGGCTGGACAAACCTTTGAAGTGATCGCCTCTAAAATCGACATCTACCAAAAGGCGGATTTGGAATATCCGTTACAAAACAAACGACACAGCTTTGAGTTCTTGCGCGAAATTGCTCACCTACGTCCTCGCACCAATACATTTTCTGCCGTCTTCCGGGTGCGCTCTGTTTTGTCTTACGCCATTCACAAGTTTTTTCAAGATCAAGGTTTCGTGAACGTCCACACGCCTATCATCACAGGTTCTGATGCCGAAGGCGCCGGAGAAATGTTCCGCGTGACCACTCTGAAGCTGGATAAACTTCCCCGCAAAGAAGATGGCAGCATTGATAGCAGCCAGGACTTCTTCGGAAAAGAAACGAACTTGACGGTCAGTGGACAGCTTAACGGCGAAACCTACTGCGCGGCTTTCCGCAATATCTATACTTTCGGTCCTACCTTCCGTGCGGAAAACTCGAACACGTCTCGCCATGCCGCCGAGTTTTGGATGATCGAGCCTGAGATCGCTTTTGCGGACTTATCTGCAAATATGGAATTGGGTGAAGCGATGATTAAATACATCATCCGCTACGTCATGGAGCAATGCCCGGAAGAAATGGAATTCTTCAATCAGTTCGTGGAAAAAGGGCTCTTTGATAAATTGAACAATGTCCTTAACAACGAGTTTGGTCGTGTGACTTACACCGAAGCTATTGAGATTTTGCAAAAGTCAGGGAAGAAGTTTGAGTACCCTGTGCAATGGGGTATCGACATGCAATCAGAGCACGAAAGATATCTGGCGGAAGAACACTTCAAAAAGCCCGTGTTCGTGACGGATTATCCAAAAGACATTAAGGCTTTCTATATGAAGCTCAATCCGGATCAAAAAACCGTGCGCGCCATGGATCTTCTGGCTCCCGGCATCGGCGAAATCATTGGCGGATCTCAACGTGAAGACAATTTGGAGCTATTGGAAAAGCGTATGAAGGAAGTCGGGCTTCATCCTGAAGACTACTCTTTCTATTTGGATTTACGTCGTTATGGAAGTTTCCCTCATGCCGGTTTCGGTTTGGGTTTTGAGCGCATGATGATGTACTTAACAGGCATGACGAATATTCGCGATGTCATTCCGTTCCCGCGTACGCCGAAGAACGCTCTCTTTTAGTCGACCTACGTCTAGTTTCCGGACTCCTAGCCTCCTTCTTCGGAATAAATGTCCGAAGAGGGGTTTAGGAGTATCAATTTGAATTTGTTGAATCGTTTTTTACGCACATCTTTGGCTCTTATTCTGACGGCAAGCTCGGCCTTGGCAGCTCCTGAAGAATTGCAGGAACTCGTCGTCACGGGAGACCTCAACGGTCGTTCGTCCTTGGACTTCCGTTCCGGCTCAAAAAACGTCCAATTTCTAGTTCCTGAGGGCTCTGAAGGAACGGTCATTGAAACTCGCAAGCTCAGTCGCACAGGTTCTTACGGAATCAAAGTTCGCATCTCGAAGGTCGGCGCGACCAAAGCGAAAAATGCGCCCAAAGTGGGCGACGAAACATGGGTGTACTTTTCTCAAAAGGACCCTTGGTTGACTCTTAAAGATAAAGAGGGGTCCGAAGTTCAAGATCCCGAAGTCGCTCTCACCTCGCGTGCTAAACGCGCAGGTGAGGGTATTCCTGTCTCCGAAGGCGTGAATCCCCGACCTCATCTTCCAACAAAAAGTGAAGTTTTGCGCGAGCAGAAGCCCGAAAAATCAGAAGATCCTAATTTGGCTCGCTCGACGGATCCGAAAAAAACCGAGGCTGGCTTCTGTATCGACTGCCCTACCGGACAACCTGGTACAACAGAAAAAAATCGCAAAGATCTTGAAGCCCTCGGCACAGAGTTAAAAGAAAGACCACAAACGCCTTCCGCAACTCCCGCAGTCCCTGACGAAAAGTGGAGCAACTATCCGGAAGTGGCTAAGTACGCCAGCAGTCCTGAAGTGGATAAATCCATTCGCTATGGCATGCGCAATAAAGAACGTCGTTCAAAACGCCTTTGCTATCGCTACGTAAAACGCTCTTTGCTCGGAGGAGACTTGGTCGATGACTACCTTCCCGGTGGAAAAGCGGTTCATGCTGTCGGCGATTTAAAACGACGTGGTTTCATCAACATGATGGACGACCCCCGATATAAAAATCTGATTAAAAATCCTTCGGATGCCCCCAAAGGGGCGGTGCTTATTTACCGCCACGGAACACAACGCAATCATGCGGGTCACATCGAAATTAAAACGGACTGGGGCAAAAACGGAGGTTATGTCAGCGACTTCTATCGCGACGATGACTCCCCTCTTTATAATCGAGTCCTTGTCGGAGTCATGATTAAGGAGAACCCATGAGAAACACCCTCCTCATCACATTGATGCTGAGCCTCTCATTGGTGGCCGGTGCTGCTACGGCGGCAACATTGAAGGATTCTTTAAAGACGCTTCAGACTTACGCGGAAAAAGAAGAACACACCTCCTCGGTCAAAACCCAAGAAGTTCTCAAAGTCATTGATCAAAGTGTTACTGCTATCATTGAAGGTAAAGAAAAAGCCTCACCTGAATTTATGAAAGCCTTGGCTCGTGCGGCGGTTCTGACATTTGATGCAGACCCCTCCGAAGCCGCTGGTGAACTTCTTTTGCCTCTGCAAAAAAAGAACAAGAAAGCGCTTGAAGAGGCCATCAAATCTTTACCTAAAAAAGATGCTGACAGCCTCAGAGAATCCTTAAAAAATGCCGCTCGCGAAGAGACTCAAGGAAACGGCTAAACCGACGCAATATCAATGAAGGACTTCACTTCCAGTGAAGCTCCCCCGACTAAAAAACCATTCACGTGAGGTTGTTGAATAAGACCGGCAGCATTGTCAGGTTTCACACTGCCCCCGTACAAAATCGGTGTCGTCTCAAATCCCAAAGCTTTCAGAATCCCGAAAACATCTGTGTGTGTTTCAGCGACTTGCTCTGGAGTGGCCACTTTTCCCGTGCCGATCGCCCAGACCGGTTCATAAGCAACGACAACAGGCTTAGACTTATCCGCCTTCGCCAATCCCAAGTGAAGTTGTGTTTCCAAAATGCGGAAGGTGTGAAGTCCTTCACGTTCTTCCAACGTTTCACCGATGCACAACATGGGAATCAAACCGAGGCTTTGAGCGAAAGCCACTTTTTCAGCAATCACAGCATCTGTTTCGCCAAAGATCTTACGACGTTCACTGTGCCCAATCAGAACATAACTGCCGCCCAGTTCTTTCACCACTTGTGCCGAGTTTTCGCCGGTGAAAGCACCCTGAGCCTGAGAATAACAATTTTGCGCGCCCCATTTGATGGCGGTTCCCGCAAGTGACGTACTGGTCGCTTCCAATGAGATTGCTGAAGGGAAAAAAACCAATTCGCCCGTGGCCTTGTGACTCACCTCTTTAAACTGCGTAAAAAACTCGCGGGTTTCTTTCGGAGTTTTAAAGAGTTTCCAATTCGCGGCGAAGATTTTTTTCATGGTTGCTCCAGAGTAAAATATATTGAGTTCAGAAGAAGCTGTATTTACAGCTGCCCTCGGAGGGATGTTTTTCTTTCCGTCCTGAGAGGCCTTCCTGATGGCCGTCGTGGCCATCAGGGAATGTGTCTTGGGGTTTCCCCCAATACGCGGTCTATCGTTTCGATCTTAGAATCTCCAGGCCGGGAAGTTTATCCCCTTGAAGATACTCCAAAGAAGCACCTCCGCCCGTGGAAATATGAGTCATCTTGTCAGCATAACCAGACACTTCAGCGGCTGCGGCAGAGTCACCACCACCGACGATTTTTGTGGCATCACTTTCCGCAATGGCTTTGGCCACTCCGAAAGTCCCTTTCGAGAATGCTTCTGTTTCAAAGATTCCCATCGGACCATTCCAGAAGATCGTACCAGCTTCGTGCAAGGCCGTTGCATAAGCGCGCGTTGTTTGTGGACCGATATCCACGCCCAACTCGTCTTCGCCGATCACAACGTCTTTTGTGGTTCTGGCACCCGCTGTGTCCGTGATGGATTTTGTCACGACATGATCCACCGGAAGCAAAATCGTTTTGTCACGAGCTTCAATACGCTCGATCATTTCTTTGGCGTATTTCAATTTATCATTTTCCACCAAGGACTTCCCAACAGGATGTCCCATCGCTTTTAAGAACGTGTACGCCATCGCGCCACCGATGATGAAACCATCCACGATGTCCATCAGTCTTTCGATGACGGCGATTTTGTCGGAAACTTTTGCCCCGCCCATCACGGCCAAATAAGGACGCTTGGGGTTTTGCAAAAGGGAATCCAACATATTGATTTCCTTTTCAATCAAGAAGCCAATGCCTTTGTCCTTCATCACAGAAGGCAAAGCATGAATCGTCGCATGGGCACGGTGGGAAGCACCGAACGCATCGTTGATGTAAATATCGCTATAATTTGCGATCTTTTGCGCGAACTCGACGGAATCTTTCGTTTCCCCTTCTTCAAAACGCACGTTCTCAAGAAGGATCAACTGATTCTTTTTCAAAGATTGAAGCAAGTGTTTAGGCGCATCAGAATCTGGCTCTTCGACTAAAATCACTTCGGCATTCAGAAGTTCCTGCAGACGTTTTGCCACCGGCTCTAAAGAAAACTCTTTATCGTCCTTGCTCTTGGGGCGACCCAAGTGTGAGGCCATCACGATCTTTGCACCCTTTTCCATGCAGTACTGAATGGTCGGCAAAGAAGCCTTGATGCGATTTTCGTCTGTGATTTTTCCGTTCTCCATGGGAACGTTCAAATCCAAACGCAAGAAAACCACTTTTCCTTCAAGTTCAAAATCACGAACTGTTTTAATGCCTTTAAGTCCGGTAGCCATTACAGACCTTTCTTCGCCATGTGAAGAGCCACGTCGACCATGCGGTTTGAGAAACCTGTTTCATTGTCGTACCAAGCAAGAACTTTCACCATGCGAGGCCCCACCACCATTGTTGAAGCCAAATCCACGATGGAAGAGTACGGGCTGCCGTTGAAGTCCACACTGACAAGCTCTTTGCGCTCAACAGCCAAGATTCCCTTGAGTGAGCCTTCAGAAGCTGCGATCAAGGCTTCGTTAACAGCTTCCTTCGTAAGATCTTTCTTCGCTGTGAAAGTGAAATCCACCAAAGACACATTCGGAGTGGGAACACGGATAGAGATACCGTCAATGCGGCCTTTCAACTCAGGCAAAACAAGGCCCACGTTTTTCGCGGCACCTGTTGTTGTCGGAATCATGCTCACCGCCGCCGCACGAGCGCGACGCAAATCTTTGTGAGGGGCATCCAATATCTTCTGATCGTTCGTGTAAGAGTGAACAGTCATCATCGTGCCATGCTCAATGCCGAAAGTCTCATTGAGAACTTTCGCCAAAGGCGCCAAACAGTTGGTCGTGCAAGACGCATTTGAAACTACTTGGTGCTTCGCTGGATCGTATGCTTCGTGATTGATTCCATACACCATCGTGATGTCGGCACCTTTTTCAGCGGGGCCAGAAACCAACACGCGTTTTGCTCCACCATTGATGTGTTGAACAAAGTCGGCTTTGTCTTTGAAAGCACCTGTGCACTCAAGAACGATGTCCACGCCCCACTCTTTCCATGGCACTTCTGCAGGGTTGCGCGTTTTAGAAACATGAACTTTTTTGCCGTTCACGATAAGGTCATGACCTTCCGTGGAAACATCGGCATTAAAGATGCCATGAGCCGAGTCGTACTTAAGCAAATGAGCATCACCTTCGATACTGTCCAAAGAGTTGATTCCGACGATGTCGAGCTTTTCAAAACCCGCACGGAAAAGTACACGACCAATACGACCAAAACCGTTGATACCAACGCGCAATTTAGACATGAGTGAGCTCCTTGTTTTAAACCCACCCAATATCGGCTTTTAGAGACTAAAAAGCCAGTCTAGACACTGGTTGTCATAGACTGGCTTTGAATGAAAAAACCTTAAATTTCAGGCTTAGTAACGAGTCACACTCAAAGAAGGGTATGTCTCGTTGGAAATCGCTCTCACAAGGACGTCGGCCACCCCGCCCATAGACTCGGCACGGATGTCGATCACCTGGATACGTTCGCCCAGACTCAAGCTTTCAGAAACCGCTGTATCCCCGGCATAGAACGTCGGAGTTCCCGTCAATTCACGGATTTGCACACGACGATTGGATTGAGTGTACAAAGAAGCCTCATGAATCTTCACACCCGCCGCCAAAGCACGCACTTCAAGGCGCTCCAAAGAAATCGGCGTTCTCAGTGTAATACGGAACCACTCACCGCCCGTGCGACGAGTGATCTGAGTCAACTGAGTTGTCCCCTCAAAACGCGACTGAACTGGGGCCGGAGGAGGAGCTGGGCGAGACGGAGTCTCTGGATAACGAGGAGGTCGAGAGGGCTCCTGACGACCAAAACCACCGCCAAAACGAACTTCAGTTTCGCGAACTTCATACCAAGATCCATCGGGACGAGAGCACGCCACTCCCCGAGTCTCTTCTGTACGATCGCGAAGATAAATCACACTTTGGTATTCACGGCAGTATTCGCCCGTACGCTGATTATAACCCTCACGAGTTGTCGTAAAGCTTCCACGAGCGCCCGTGCGAGAACCATAACTGCGACCATCCCAATCACGGCGGTCCCCCAAACGGTCATTCAGGGCACGGCGTTGGGCCTCTTCCAAAGCACGGCGATCGGCTTCATCCAGATCTTTACCCACTTTTCCACCGATCATCGTTCCCGCGATAGCACCGATAATGATCGCAGCCTTATTCCCATTTCCTTTTCCGATATTAGAGCCTACAGCAGCACCGATGATACCACCGATGATATTTCCCACGGTCTCTTTGTTCGCGAAGGCCGGACTTGTATATTGTACAAGAGAGGTAACAATTAAGGTTCCAACGACAAGATTCTTTTTCATTTAAACTCCCTAAATTAGTTCCGTATTAAATTCGCAAACCCATATTCCAAGTTCTGTGCCAGCGAAACAGGGCCAAAAAGTCCCTACCTGGCGCTGAGTGAAGCTACTTCATCTTCTTCAGCTCTGAAGCCTCTATAAAGGAATCATAGTAGCCACTCCTGACTACCAGAACTTTTCCATTGGCAAAAACCTCTTTCGCCAGCCCCGGACTGTTGTAATAAGAGACTTTATCGCCCGCACAAATTTTATGCTTCGGCAAGCATTGAACGGACTTCGCGACATCCTCTAACGCGACAAAAGAGTCATAGTAGCCATCCCGTCGCAACAGCACTTGTTTATTCGCAAAAAGTCCGACGACGGTTCCGATTGATTGGTAGTAAAAAACACGGTTTCCAACGCAAACATCGCCCAGGCAGTCCACGGCCTTGGCCACATCCGCCGCCTCGACAACGGAATCGTAATAACCAGATCGCTGAATCACAACTTTGTCATTAGAATACATTCGCAGAACCACACCCGCAGAACTATAATAGACGATCTTGTCACCTTCACAGATGCGTCCCTTCGAATCGCACTTGGTTCTCTTAAAGAGATCTCCCACATCGACAACAGAGTCATAATACCCTTCGCGACCGATAATGACCTGGCGATTATCAAACAGACTCTTGATGGTTCCTGCGGTGTTGTAATAAATAACCTGATCGCCAGAACAGAGCGATTTCAAACAGCGAACCGCTTTACCTAAAGACCGTTCCTCCACAAAACTGTCATAATAACCATCTCGAGAAATAAGAATCATTCCATTGGCAAAAGCCTCTTTCACTTTGCCCAAGGAGGTTGCATAGATCACCTGATCATTCACGCAAAGACGCCCCGAACGCTCACACCGCACTGACTTTGCAAGGTAGGATTTTTCTACGGCGACATCATAGTATCCGTCTCGAGCCAGAAGAACCCTATCATAAGGTAAAAAGGACTTTACGGTTCCGACCCAATTCGCATAATAGACTCGATCTCCAATGCGAAGCTCTTTTGACTCAACTTCACGACTTTCCGGGGCCCGTGGGGCTTCTTCACTCTGAGCAGAGGGGGTCACGGTGGAGGGCGTGTTTCCCGCAGATACGGCATCGTCACTTTCCCAAGGATTGGGAAGATCCGTGATAATATTCGCATAGGCCAAATTCTGCACCAAAGACAGGCCCACCAAGACACTTGCGAGAATGGAACGTTTCATACTGACTCCACAATTTATAGATCCGCGAGATGACATCCAAATTTCATACCGCGAGACACAGGCCTCAAATACATCTATTCCTATTTAAGGCTTCTCCCCCTGTCTCAAATTTAGACAGGGGGCCTCTTTGGGCACCCTTTAGAGAGGCCCTAAAACGCAAAAAGCCCACAGGGATGTTCCTGTAGGCTTTCTTGAATAAGAGGCAGAAATTATTAACGGGAACCGTGTTCGCGCAAACTTTCGCACACGATCAAGGTGTCAGTTTTCCAACCAAACATACGTCTGACCTGACCGATGACTCGAACTGCCTTAAGCGTATCTCCAGACATAATCAAATCGGCCTGACCCCGAGTCGAAAGACCTCCATTATTTTGATTGTCACAAGAAAGAGTCAACATGCCATCGGCGTCAGTCTCGACGGCCGCATTCGCACAAAAGCTCACGATATCTCCCGAAGAGCGATCATTCAAAAGCCCAACAATGGCCGATTGCCCTTGTTTTTCAATATCCAAAGTAATTCCGTTACGTCTTTGCTCGACAGTGACGGTACAGCCCTCTGCGTTTTTGAAGATACGGGTACTGTTCGTCTGAGCCTGAGCTTGAATACCCACCATTACCAGGGCGGCGAAAATCAGATGTTTCATTTAAACTCCTTGTTGCTTTGATTCGGATCCACTCAAAGCAACAATGATACCAAGATGAAAAGGGCTTTAATCGCCGGGGAGTTGTAATTAGTACAAGGAGCGACGTAAAAGGGCAGCCACTCTCTCGAGTTTATTCTGTGCGAAGGTTTTTAAACTAGAGGGGATTGCTATGCTCTTGCCGCGAAATATGCGGGGCTCAAATGCAAAAGCCGATCGTGATGACCGGCTTTCTTGTGTACGAGCCTACGAACCTACTGCTCGGTGACTTCACACTGGAAGTTGCCAAGAAGAACTTTTTCTCCCAAGCCCCACCAGAAAAGCTGAGCCGAATGATCGACCACGCTAACAACCAACTCATACTCTGTCGAGGCCTCAACCCAAAAGACGTATTCCACTTTTGTTTTAGAGACAGAGCCTGATTTCATCCACAAAGCCGGTCCTTGGGGATCGCGAGTATTCAGGTAAAGATCTCCCACTTGCAAAGACCAGTGCTTTAGACCCTGTCTGAAAATCACTTGAGGGTTCTGCTGAAGATTCGCCCCTTCTGGAACTTCCAAACTGCGAGTTAAAGACGTCGCCGCACAGTCAAACACGCGTTCTTCCGCAAATGAAATAGCAGAGAAAAACGTCATAAACACAAAGATCATTGTTTTCATGAAATCCATCCTTTTAAGAAGGACCTCTTCCTATCCCCTCCGGATTAAAAAGTCGTATTCTTTTTCTGTGGGGATCGGATTTAATGAATTTTTTGCGCACGTCGGCTCCAAAGAGGAACCGGAAGGATTACCACTGAATCTTCGGAAACATTTTAAGGGCATTTTGGCGAGTCTGATCACAGAGCTGCTCTAAGGAAATCCCTTTGAGTTCCGCCACCAGTTTCGCGGTATGGACCACATAGGCCGGAGTGTTCTTCTTCCCCCGCATGGGAATCGGAGCCAGGAATGGAGCATCTGTTTCCACATGAATCCGATCCAATGGAATCATCTTCACGATGTTACGCAGGCTGTCCGCATTTTTAAACGTCACGACACCACTGATGGAAATATTAAAGCCGAGATCCAATGATTGACGAGCCAACCACTCGGTCCCTGTAAAACAATGAATGACTCCCGTCACGCGGCCCTGGAATTCCTTTAAGATTTCAACAGTGTCTTCTTCGGCATCACGGGTGTGAATCTCAACAGGCATTTGCGAACGTGCGGCGATCTCCATCTGGGCACGGAAAGCCTCGCGCTGTTCTTCTCGTGGAGATTGATCGTAATAATAGTCCAATCCGATTTCGCCGATGGCGACCACACAGGGGTCACTCAAATGATCTTCGATGAACTTTCCCGCTGCCTCTGTATACACCTTGCCATCATGAGGATGCACACCAAGAGTGCAATATACGTCAGGATAATATTTGCGCGCGATCTCCAGCACCAAAGGATGATCTCCGGGCTCTGTACCGATGGTGATGATTTTCTTCACCCCCACGGCCTGAGCGTTGGCAATAGACGCCTCAACGCCTTCCTCGAGCATATTTAAATGTGCGTGAATATCAATCCATTCCATCATGGACTTATTATATCGGAATTCGATGAAATGTCACTCTTTCGAAGTGATATAAAACTCTTCCATGACAAGCTGAGGATCACGATTGGCGCCCAAGGCGTGTTCCGCCCTTAAAGACTTCTGGATCAAATTCAACAGAACCTCACGACTGCTTTCCGCCAGGGCTTTAATCAGGGGTGCTTGGTCCAAATTAATAATCTGATTTTTAACGTCTTCTTGGAGATAGACCGCATCCTTCATAAAACTGACCCAGTAAGAAAGCAGACGCTGCCCCTGAGCTCGGTCTTTAAATTCAGATCGCCAGGCCTCATTCAAAAGAAAATCTTTGTCTTTCAAAAACAGATTTAAAATCTCGATGGATTTTTGACGAAGCTCCTGCTCTGGCCCCTCTTGCAACTGTGCCAGTTTTTCAAAACTGCCTTGCGCGGATTTCAGCGCCCAAGCCGGGGCTTTCACCTTCTTGGCAAGATCTTCCATGGTTAAAGGCTTAAACTGCACGATGCGGGAACGCGAACGAATGGTTTGCATCAACCCCGCCACACTCGGCGCGATCAAAAAGAAGAAGGTCCCCGCTGGAGGCTCTTCTAAAGTTTTTAAAAGAGAGTTCGCGGCCTGAGGATTTAAGCTCTGCGCCTGATCAATGATGATCACACGATTTCCGGTCAAACTTTTCAGGCTTAAGAACTCAATGACCTCTTTGGCCTGTTCCATCTTAATTTGTGCCCCTGAAGGCTCAACGATCTTCAAACCCTCATGCGCCCCTTGAGATATGCGGAAACAAGAAGGACACTTGCCACAACCGCGCGGGCTTTGCGGGCACAACAAAGCTTGTGCTAATCCCAGGGCCGTCAATTTTTTGCCGATCCCCGCGGGTCCCACAAAAAGATAGGTCTGCCCGGGCTTTCCCTGCTCAAAAGAAGTCACCAGCTTGCTGATGATATCTTGATGTCCTAAAACAAAATCCAACATTCGAGCCATGAACCAAGACCTACTTTAAAATATTTTTCTCTGTCAGAGCTTTTAAAAGTTGTTGAAACAAAACTTCCGGTGTCTCTTGGGCGTTAAGAACCAACCAGGCACCGGCGTCTTCACGGGCTTGCTTAAGAAAAGACTGACGAACTTTCTCATGAAAAGAGTCCGCTTCAGATTCAATGCGGTCTTCACTTTCGCCGCTGGCAGCGCCTCGCCCTTGACGACGCTTGCGAGACTCTTCCACGGAAAGATCCAACAAAATCGTCAGATCCGCCTTCAGTCCCCCCGTCGCAAACTCATTGAGCATCACCACATCGTTTTCAGAAATCTCACGCCCACCACTTTGAAAGGCCACTGAGCTTGCCGCAAAACGATCGCACAAAACCCAAACACCCGATGCCAGCGTTGGACGAATCACTTGTTCCACATGCTGGGCGCGACTGGCTTCATACAAAAGCAACTCGGCTCGCGCCAAGGGAGATGGCCCCTCAGTCCGAAGGATCATATTGCGAATTTCATCCCCCAATGGCGTGCCCCCAGGTTCCCGAGTTCTTTTCACAGAAATCCCACGTCCTTGAAGCTCCCGCTCCAAAGCCGCCATCAAAGAACTCTTCCCAGAGCCATCCAGCCCCTCAAACACCAAAAAACTCATAAATCCCTATTCTAAAAAAACTCAAAACCCTGTTTGCCATTAATTCAAATGGCCGCGTAAAGCCCTTGGCGAAGCCCTCATCTGTGGCGGCGAGTTCCGCAGCAGCCTCTCCCAAAGGGAGGGCGTCCGCGAGGACTGTCCGAGCCACCACAGATGAGGGCTTCGCCAAGGGCGTCCCGAGGGCTTTTAATTAAAAACGGGTCCGCATGAACGGCGGCCTGTCATAAGGACTTTGTCAGATATAGCGCGGTAGACGTCAACAAATCGCATCGCAACAAGGCGCGCCGCGCCCTGGAGATTGCCGATTTCCAGCCTCACAAAGCCCTTAACCAGCGGAGACACCGTCACCCGGATCAAGGCATTGCGTTCAAACTGGTTCGTGAACGTCAGAAGATCCGCCAACGGAGGCGGTGGAAGACCCAAGCTAGAGCTTAAACCTGCCGAAAAGAACTCTGCCGAAGACGTGCTATAGCCTGGCACCGCGGGCGGATAAAAAGAGCTTCCTTTAAGAGTCGCAGCTCCCTCTCGACGTCCCAAGGTCAAACCCGCTTTACCAACCAACCCGATCACCGAAATGGCCGCCTTGGTATTGTCAAAATTTTCTGAATTATGAAAAATCTCAAAAACAAAAGCGCGAGAGGTTTTATTAAAGGCCAGACTAATACCCACTTCTTCGGCCCCTCCGCCCCCTTTGCGCAAAATGCCGGTTTCAGCCAACAGACCGGCAGAGACACTGACGCCAAACTCATTCGAATCAATCACCAGTGGAGCTTGAGACCATAACTTATAATCAATACCTTTTAAAACTTCTTGCACCGCCTGATGACTGCGCTGATTGAAAGTCCGTTGGGTCGCTGAGGTCGCCTCAACTTTTTTACCAAACACTTGCAGAGTTTTGATTTTTACAAAACTCAACGCATCTCCCACAAGACTCCCGGCACCAAAAACAAATTTAGTCGAATTCAAAATGCGCGCGGCATTGGTTAAAAACATCAAGCGCATCTCTTGAAATTTTTGTTTTCTCTCCGCGGGTAAACTTTCATACGGCGAAAGAGGATCGACTTCTTCAATCGAACCACCGCGTGCTAAAATCTGCTCTTTGACTTTTTCAGGCAGTTTGAGTCCCAGGGCCTCTTTCATCTGCTCCCGCTCTGGGATGCGATCCAATTCAAAAACTCGCCCATCCGAAAGGCGAATTTCGGTGCGTTCTTGCTGAGCGACCTGGGCTTTATCCAGAATGCGCTCTTCAACCTCTGTTTCAACAATAGAATCCTCGGCCCAGGACATACTCCCCGTGCCGAGCAAAAACAGACTTAGAATCAAAAGACGAACAGCATTTTTCATAAAGTCATTTTCTAACAAAAATTAGTATTCCATTTTGCAAGTCATCTCGATCGCACTTTGAGTTTTCATATCCTCAAGAGCCAATGCCCCACCGCCGCTTTCAGCGATGCTATCCAGAGGAAGAGCCGCTCGAGTAAAGTTGCCTTTATTAAGAATCATCATACTGATCAGACGACCATATATGACTTGAATGGTGGCCTCTAACTGGCCGGCGGATTGTTCAATGCGCATATTTTCTTGATCGATCTTGATTTCCTGGCGCACGCGTTGGCCCGCATGACTTTTCACCAGAACACATTTTGAGGAAGCTTGAGCGCCCCAAGAAGCAAAAAGAACAGCGGTCGCAACCAAGACTTTAACCATAGACCCTCCAAGATCAATAAAATACCTTTCCCGGAGGAATACGAAAAATATGCCGTGGTCATCTTTGATTAATTGCCAAAAGGACATACTCAGGGTGTCTAAAGACTAGACACCCTGACTGAAATTGCGGGTCCCGAAGGATTGATTACTGAGCTTGCAGAAAGCCTTTTACGAAGGCCTTGCCTTGCTCATTTGTGGAGTAGTTGTGAATCACGTATCCTTGAGCTAACAAGGATTTATAGATAGAAACGAACTGATCCTTCTTTAGGAAATCACGATAATATCGAACGTCGGTGTAGGCCCAAATTCTGAGATCTTTGCCATCCTGCTCAAAAACAAAGATAGAAAACTTGGAGGTTTTGGGATCATAGAGAGTCACCCAAGGAACTTTGCCCCAATAATCCTCGCCGACGCCGTTTTTAAGTGCTTTATCATAGTCCTTGCCAAGGTCAGGCTGGGGCCCCTGCTTTTGAGCCACACAAAGAGACTTCGTTTGCGGCACAACATCGCAATACATCTGAACGCTGGAAACATGGACCGTGTCACCGTGGCATCTCGCGCAAGGTTGATTGCGAAGACCTGCGACAAAACTGAAATAGTAAGTGCTCTCCGTTTTTTGCTTAAGGAATGCATCGTCGATCATACGGATATTGCTCTCAGTCTCTTCATCGCCTCGAATGAGGGCGTTTTCACCTTTACCGCAAAGGTGAATATCTTCTCCAACGACCGACAAGGTGTATTGCTCCTTATCATAAGTAGTGCAACGAAGATTCAGAACTCCCGCCTCCTTGGAAGAGGCAAAGGTAAGAGAGGCATATAGAAACAGAATCGATGATAAGATCGTTTTTTTCATAATAACTCCTATGCCCCACCTTATAACACACGCCCCTAAAAGTTATAAAGTATAACTTTTCTGTCGTGGAGGAATTACAAAAATAACGAAAACATGTAAACAAGAATGACGTGTCTTTTAAACGAATCCCTTAAGAATGCCCACACCTTATCGGGAGTGGGCACTGACTGCGATCATTTGTTAGAAAGAGCGGATTGATAGGAGTCTGCCAGAGCCGAATTCGACTTCTTTAGAGCCGTCTCGACGTCGACCTGATGGATGACAGGCCTGTCATGCGACTTATTTAAAATGTCAAAGATCTCAAGAGTGCGTGGATGCAGATCCGAGTTCTCGACTTGGGCCAAAAGATAAAAGGCTGAAACCGGGGTTCGAGACAACTCGGGAACGTGATTTAATTCATTGGTCGGAAACCCTAATTGCACCAGACTTCTTAGAAACTCCATCTTCCGAGAAAGCCTCTGGTCATCAGAGCGCAAGACATCTTGAATGACTCTCCACATGTAGGAGATGCCCTCTTCACTCAGATCACTATATTTGAACTCCAGATCAGACATATAGATAGCAACAGGGACACAGCTCGCGGCCATGGCACTTTGATAAAGATGACGAATCTCTTTGAGCTTCGCATTGGACTTCATAACATAGGCAAAGGTGATATGTTGAAGTTCCTCTTTATCACAAACAATAATGCTTCTTTCCACAATCTCCATCATCGACAAATCCAAAAGTCCCTGGCGGCGCAAACTGAGGATGATAGGATTGGAGTACTGGTACTTATCGTCAATATATCCCACGATGGGCATCATCTCATGCAGCACCAGATTGTACTTTGCCGAAGTACTTAGAGACGTCCAACGGGACAAAGAAATTTCAATCAAAGGGATCGGGCGATAGGGATAATTGATCGCATCCACCTGGGACCCGTGAAGGAAAAGCTGTTCTTTGGCCGCCAACTCTGCGATCTTCCACTTCAGCTTGAACTTTTCAACAAAGTCCCGCGATGGAAAGCTGTTGGGATCAACATAGCTAAAGATCCTCTGCAGATCCGTCGCGATAAGACGGAATTCCGCCATCGCCCCATTCCCTCCATAGCTCTCTTGCCCCTCCGTCTGCGTCCCCTCGGCCCAGGCAAGGGATTGAAATAACAAACTGGTTAAGAAAAAAAAGATCCATCTTTTCATGATTACTCCACGGGAGTGAGGGGAAAGAAAGACAAGGCTAAACAATACACTTCATCAGAAGACTTGCTCTTTTTGGTTATAAACTTATTCATATCCCGGCGAAAGGCATGAATCTTTTCAACAAACTCAGGCAACTTGGACTTCTCAATCGAGATCACCAATGAAGAATGACTGCGCAGCTCAAAGGGCACGTTGTCGAGGGCCTGCTGAGAACACTTCAACAACTCTCGCTGCTGAGTCTTCATCGCCTCCGTCGTGTACTTAGGCCCCAAAGAAGACGTATTGATCTTTTCGGACTGCACGATCCCCGAAGAATCTACCTGCAAGATCCCCAGGCTGCTCAACCGCTCGACCGCTTCACTGATGACCACCGGGGCCATCCCCAACTTGCGAGCTAAAAACTCTTGAGTCCCATCAAAGTCCTTCAAAACTAAGGCTTCCAAAACAGCTTGGTGAACCCAGTTTGAAATCACCTCATACTGTTCCAAGGGAATGCTCACGAATTGTTGATTCTTGTCAGCCTGCAAAAGACGCAATCGTTTGAGATAGGCCTTGTTCTGATCCAAAAAGGTCTGCGCTTGCTCTGGCGAGTGCCCTAGGAACTGCGATACTTTGCGAATCATCTTGCCGCTGACGCTTCTTTTGCCTCGCAGTATTTTGCTTAACACAGAGGGGTCGACATCCAAGTCCCGAGAAAAGGCCCGCATCGAATAACGCGGATTGCGTAATGCTCGATCCTCAAAAGCCCTCTTAAGTTCAGTAACAAAAGGATTTTCCATGACTCGATCCTAAAATGGGAACAAAAAGAAATTCAACTATTTGAATTCAGTAATGATGCGAGAATGTGGGCAAGTCAACTGCCATATTGTTTGCCCACAACACATCTATCTTTATTTCATTCAACAAAGCGCTTTCCCAGTCCTGGAGCGACATTGAGAGCAGGGGTATCCTGAAAACATCAGGAGGTCTCAATGAAACCGACAAGTGTTCAATCCCTGTCCTTGCAAAAGCCCCTCATTCTCAAACAAAACAGCACCCTAAAACAAGCGGCCCTCGCCATGAAAAGCCGCCATGTCGGCAGTGTCCTCGTCTCAGATGGCCAGGGCTTCCTGCAGGGGCTCTTCACGGATCGCGATCTGGCTCTGGCTCTCGCCGTGGATGATCTCCCCGCCTCATCGTCCTTGGGGACCGCCACGGCCCATCGACTGATTTATGTCCCTGAAGAAGCCACGGTCTCTGACGTGATTGAAACAATGAAGAAGTATGGAATCCGCAGAGTCCCCGTCATCAAAGAGCTCCATAACGGTCGACAAAGATGCCTGGGGGTCCTCTCTTTGGATGATCTCATTCGAAAAAATCTGATCTCAGCTTCCGAGGAGGCGGCCATTCTTCGCACTCAACTAAAAACACCCAAAACGCGACAGGAAAAATTTAAAATAAAAAATATCTTTCACTCTCAGGATCATCGCGAACAATCCTACTATGGATTCATTAAGAATATTGAGACCCGCACAGGCCTAAACTCAAGCCAAGCAAAGAGTCTGACTCAACAGGTCCTTGCAGCCCTCATGAGACGCGTTCCCGCCAAAGCCGGCAAAAATCTTTTATCGCAACTTCCCTATCAACTGCAAATGCCCTTGATAGGCGAGGTCTCCCCTGCTGATCGCAGCGTCACGGCAAAGTTTCTTTTGAGTCAAATCCAAAAGCACTACACTGTGAAAGAGGATAAAGCCCGAAAGCTTTTGCAAGGCTTCTGGAAGGGTCTCGGCGACAACATCTCTCCCGGAGAAATGCAAAATCTGACCCGCCAACTCCCCCGAGATATGCAGCAAATGTTTGAGAAAACAAAAAGAGTGATGATGTAGTCAAAAGACGGGGCCGAAGCGTTACAGCTCTCGGCCCACGATATGCATGGAGGTGACCTGGGGGCCCTTTTCGCCCATCTCTTCGGAAAAGCGCACGTGCGCCCCGACCTCTAGTTTTTCGAATCCTCCATTTAAAACCGCGTTGCGATGGAAGTAGAGTTCGCGCCCGTCTTGATCTTCGATGAAACCATAGTCATCATCGAGAAACAGCCGACTGACCACCGCATCCGGCTGTGAAGAGAGCGTCTTTACAACACGATGCTGAAGTCTTGTGTAATCTTCCAGTTTTCTTTCTAAAGCAGCAAAGGCATCTCCCACGACAATATGCATGTCTTGATGGGACTCATCTTTTTCTGGATCGCGATCCACCACCAACGTTTTTCCCGGAACTTTAAGACGAAGATGAACATGAGGAATCCGTCCTCGAATGCGATGCTTATGAGGTAAAGAAACAACCACCTCACAGGAAATGATGTTGTTATTCAGGCGCTCCAGCCTTTCAATTCTCTCTTGAACTAGACTCGACACCGATTCAGATGGGGACATATCTCGGAAGGAAATATTGAAATAGACCATGACTCCACGTCCTTTCTCCTGCACCTACTCAAATTTTGTGCTTAGAGAAAGAAGGGGTCAACGAAGAGGGGTCTTATAAGATTAAATACAAAGAGGCTTCTTGCTCTCTCGCAGAAAGCTATTGCGCGACCCAGCCCTCGGCTC
>JAHRXB010000018.1 GCA_019104905.1 Bdellovibrio sp. | reverse complement strand
CCCTTAAGAAGGTGAAGGATCGTCGTTGTTGCCGCACATCCCGAGGCAAAAGCGAAACCATATTTGCCACTTTCAAGACTCGCCATACAGTTTTCATAAGCTCGACGAGTGGGGTTGTGGGTGCGAGAGTATTCCCACCCCTTATGCACACCGGGTGATTCTTGTACGTAGGTCGAGGTCAAATACACCGGAGTCATGATGGCTCCTGTTGTTGGATCAGGAGATTGACCCGCATGAATTGCTCGCGTTGAAAATCCTAAGTTCGCTGTCACTTTTTTCATATCACACCTATTATTTTTTCAGATTATTAAGAGCTTCTTCCGCCGAGATAACACGATTGAAGGCGTTTTTCGCATCATCAGATTTCAAAAGACCATTTTCAATCATCCACTGATCATTGAAGGCCTTGCTCAAATACTGACGACCACTATCTGGGAAAATCACAACAATGTTCGATGGCTTTTCAAGCTGTTCAGACGCTTTTATGGCGCCGATCAGAGCTGTCGCGCTTGACGGCCCCACAAGAAGCCCCTCTTCAGCAACCAGACGGCGGGTCATTGCAAAGGCCTCGGGGTCTCCCACGCGCACAAATCCATCATAGATGTCCAAATGCACATTCCCCGGAAGCATGTCCTCGCCGATCCCCTCCACTTTATATGATCCTGGGGGGTCTACAATTTTCTTATGATAAAAAAGATCGTAAAGAATGCTGCCGATGGGATCCGCACAAAACACTTTGACCTGAGGGTTTTGTTCCTTCAGGTACTTCGCACAACCGGAAAGGGTTCCGCCCGTTCCAGCTCCGCCCACCAACATATCGATCTTTCCATCCATCTGCTTCCAAATTTCTGGACCGGTGGTTTGATAGTGGCGTTGTGGATTGTCGGGATTGAAGAATTGATTCACCAGGAAGCCACCGGGAACCTCCGCTGCGATTCGTTTTGCGACAGAGTAGTGACTCATGGGATCTTCCGGATCAACCATAGGAGTGATGACAACCTGTGCGCCATACGCACGCAAGATCGCGCGTTTTTCGTCACTCATTTTTTGCGGCATTACGAAGATGCACTTATATCCTTTGACCGCAGCCACCAAAGCCAAGCCCACGCCAGTATTTCCTGACGTCGCCTCGACAATGATTCCTCCCGGCTTCAACTCGCCCCTTTTTTCAGCCTCTTCAATCATCGCCACGGCCACGCGATCTTTAATGCTGCCGCCAGGATTGAAGTACTCCACTTTGGCAAAAAATTTATGTTTTGAGCCTTTTGTGACGTTATGAAGAGCTACCATGGGCGTACTGCCAATGGTTTCCAGGATGGAATTATAGATTTGTGACATGATTAACTATCTTTCTAAGTCTTTTCTTCTGCTGGAACGAAGATAAACTGAATTCATCGACTGCAAAACTGTATTCATTTGAGTCAGTGGGTCCACAGAATAGGCCATCCCCAGCTCTTCCGTCAGTTGCTTGACCAGCTGGCGACGAGGTTGGTCTTTCATCAACTCATCTACCAGTTTCTCAAGAGCGACTTGCTTTTTATCAAGCTGTGCCATGGTATATCCTCCAACAGGGCCACTCTATCACCCCCCTCCCAAAGAGTGAAAAAAATTTTGCAGAAGAGGTCCAAAAAGGAGCAGTAAAAAGGCAGGAAACTGAAATAATAAGAGGGGAATAAGCATTATAAACGGCAACTGCGCTATTTTATTTGTTAATTCCTCGTTACAAGCCTCCACCAATTCTTCCTCCAAACGCACAAGAACGGTATGAATGGACTCGCCGCGAAGCCCCCGTTCCAAAACTTGCAATAAAGTACGACGATGGGGTGAGGAAAGCTTTTGAACGGCTTCTCGTGGATCTTGCCCCTGCTGCAAAAGCCCCAGCCAGAGCGTCACGACGGTGACGAATTCGCCCCGTTCCTTTTTGATATAGATTAAAACTCCTTGTTTGACCGATTGTCCCTTCTCAATAGCGCGTTTGACGCAAAGAAGAAGCGCGAGCGGTGGTGCTAAACCTTCCATTTAATCCTCCGACCCACCGAAAATATCCAAACGAGCCCCGCAAAAAAGAAGATGAAGGACAAAAAGATCAGATATTGGTGGCTTTTAAATCCAAATTGCATAATTACAAAAGACAGCAGTCCCAAAAAAAGAGCGGTGACAATTATCGCCTGCATCTTAATCTGCTGAGTGACCTGTCCAGACCTACGTCGAAAATTTTCCTGCATCTTCAACGTCCTTCGCAAAGCGCGAACCTGTTCTAAACAGCGACTTTGCGAACGATCGATCTCCATAATCTCTTGCTGGAAATCCTTGAGCAGAGCGGATTTCATGGCGATGACATTTTCCGACATCGACAAAGATTCAAACAACTCCAACAACTGTCGGCGCACCCATCCGCTTTGAATTTCGATGGCCTCATGAAGCGATATGCGGAAAGATTTTCCTGATTGAACCCCCAAGATCACGCAATCAAGAAGTGGAACGAGGGCTCCGCGCAGACGTTTTATTAAGAAAAAACGCAAAATCGTCGGAAAAAACTTTAAAGTTATTAAAAGAATGCCGATGAAAAGCCAGAGTGTGATGGATGAGCCACTGCTTGCGGTGAAAAAGCAGATCACAACCAGGTTCGAGATCGAAAAAGCCCGAACCCAGTGTTGAGAGAAAGCAAATTCATGCGCCATCGACGAAAGAATTCGATGAACGAGCGCATGTCCGAGCAGCGAAATCGATAAAACGATAAGCAAAGGGCACCTCCAAGCACCCAAAGACTCGCAAAAAATATGCAAGGTAAATTTTTTGTTGACGTCGCTGGTCGAATTGTGAAGACTTAAGGTAAGTTAAGTTTTTAAGTTAGAGAAACAACAACAACGTTTGCATCCTAGGAGGAGCACATGGCAAAGAAAGCAGCAAAAAAAGCTACTAAGAAAGCAGCTAAGAAAACTACTAAAAAAGCCGCTAAGAAAACTACAAAGAAAGCTACTAAAAAAGCTTCTAAGAAGTAATTCTTACGGAACTAATTTAGTTCTAAAAGAAAACCCCAGAGGAAACTCTGGGGTTTTTTTATTTCCAGGACCCGCAATACCGCCCGGGCCCTCGTTCAAATCATGTCTGATTTTTTAATTAGAAATAGTAAATAGCTCCGATAGACCCGTTCGGAAGCAACATAGAGCGTTTTACTTCCCACATCGCCGTCAACTCCCCAAAGAATGAAAGCCCCGCAAGATCCCCGGTGAGCTGATTATATTGAAGCCCCAAGGACGTATTCACAAAATCTGTTCCAAATTGACCCGTTTTCTTTTCGTTGGATGTCAGAACCCGATCCAAAATGTCCGAAGACCCATAATTATTCGAACTGCCGCGCGAATTGTACCAGCGCGAATACCCCACAGATGCGTAAGGGGCCAGATAGTCCCCCTCAAATGCATGCTTCCAAGCCAACTGAACCGAATTATATCCGGGGCCCGTTCCAAATCCGGCGATAACTCCGTCAGCATCTTCAAAGTTAAGCTCCATATTAAAGCCGGCAAGCCCCAAAGTTCCTCCAACAGAAAGACCCGCCCCTACCTTTCGGTCCTCACGCATCTTCAATGTCGAAGAATAAGAGAAGCTGTTTTGGGAGTAGTAGGTGTTTGTTGCCCCAGGAATCGAGCGAATTTCGGCCGCCACAGAGCCGGGTCGAACCGCAGGCACCGTCACTTTGGGGGCCGCTGATTTAACTTCTTCCCCTTGTTTTTCAGCCCGCATATTGCGGCTGTACTCGGATTCAATCGAAGAAGATTTTGCCTTAATTGTTTTGGGGTCAGACCCTAAACCTAAAGAGGCTCCTTGAGCCAAACTCAAACCCAAGAAAAAAGCTGCTCCCATAGAACAGACTGAAAGTTTAAACATAGGACCTCCCTGATCAGAGATCTAAAAAATGCGGGCCTTAACGCCTTCTTGCTGAAGAAACTTTCGAATGGCGGGACCATCCAGCGGCTCCAATCTAAAAAGGAGCTTATGAACAAGATCATAAGTCTCTTCCGCTTTCTTAGATCTCAAGTTGTTTGTCATGTATGCCACGTCATCGCTGATTTTGACCGCATTATCAAGCAGTCTCGCAACTTCCTTATTCTTGGTCGTTTTATCCAATAGAACCAAGGTTTTATTGAAGTTCGTCATCAAACGATCTAACTGTTGAATAGTGTTGGTCACTGAACCTTCATTTTTCTCAACCAACTCAATGATTTTCCCGGCCAAACCGTATCCCTGAGAAATTAACTGATCAATTCGAGGCGGATCCTCGCCACGAACATAGTCTCCTGAAGAAAATTCACCCGCAGCACTTGTGCCTGGAGAGATTTCCAGAAACTTTTCCCCAATCACACCCGCAAGGTTGATGAAAAACTTTGAATCCTTCCGGACGCTGGTCCAGGCCTTCTTATCAATAGTGATCGTCAAGCGCAGTTTGACCTCTTCACCATCCGCCATTTTGTAGCTGGGATCAAAAGTGATGGATTTAACCTTACCCACCTTGATACCCATGACTCGCACAGGCGAGCCTTCTTCGATGCCACCGGCGTAGTTGTACATCACATGAAGCTCTTTGGCGCTAGAGAAGGGAGAAATGAAACCCATGAAATAGGCAAAAACCGCAATCAACGCGATCGAGACAAGCGCCAGCAAACCCACCTTGGTTTCAACCTTCATACGTTCTCCTAATAAAGATAACTAAAAGTATAGGACAAAATAAAATCAATCACAATAATTGCGATCGAAGCCACGACCACCGTATTCGTGGTGGCTCGGCCTACGCCTTCGGCCCCTTGTTGGCATCGAAAGCCAAAATAACATGCGACCAGTGGAATCACACCACCGAAACTCGCACCCTTGATGGTCGCAAAAATAATATCTTTAAACTGCACAAATCGATGCATGGAAGTCAGAAACATCGAGGGGGTGTATCCAAGATAGGATTGGCTCACAATCATGGCCGAAAATATACAAGCCATATTGGCGATGACAGTCAGAATCATCCCGCCCACCACACAGGCTAGAAATCTGGGCACCACCAAATAGTTCACGGGATCAATCCCGAGCATGCGAAGGGCGTCGACTTGCTCAGTGATTTGCATGGACCCCACTTCCGAGGCATAACCAGCACCGACTCGGGAGCTCAACAAAAGAGCCGTCACCAAAGCACCCAGCTCACGAAGAATCAAAAGGGCCGCGAAACCCGGCACCATCGAGTCATTTTGAATGACCATCTTCATGTGAAATGAAGACTCAAGAATTGTGACCACCGCCGCAAAACAAACACAAAAAACAATGATCAAAAGACTTCTATTGGCCACAAAGTAGAGCTGATGAACAAATTCTTTTTGCCTAAATGGAGGAATAAAAAGGCCAGCAATCGTTTCAGAAAGAAGTGTGATCATGAGCGATATCCCCTCACCATAATCAAAATGACTTCTCCAATATGGCTTGTAAACCAGTCCATAATCACAATGCAAACCATCGTGGAAACCGCTGTGGCGACAACGGATCTTCCGACGCCTTTGGCTCCGCCCGTGGTGGTATAACCTTTATACGTACAAACGGTCGCCAAAACTAAGGCGAATGCTCCGCACTTAATCAGTCCACTTAAGATGGAAACAGGGCTGACAATCATGGGAACATGACGAAGATATTCTTCAAAATTGACTCCAGCAAAGGCTTGACCCATCAACATTCCACCGAAAACCGACATAATCAGGCCGCCGCCCAAAAGAAAAAAGCTAGAGACAATAATTCCTATGAAGCGCGGTAAAATGATCTCTTGAATGGGATCCGCCCCTAAACAGCGAACGGCATCAATCTGCTCAGTGACTTTCATGGTTCCAAGCTCCGCAGACGTATAGGCTCCCACCTTTCCACTCAACATAAAGGCAATCAAAAGAGGCCCCACTTCGCGAAAGGTTCCACTGGTCGCCAGGCCTCCTAGATATCCCAAGGCTCCGAACTCTTTCATTTGCAATGCAAACTGAACCGTCATGATGGCGCCCACAAAAAAACCCGCCATGGCGGTGGTAAAGAAGCTGTCGTAAGTGACTTTCCAAATTTGCTCAAAGACATCGTGGGTTTTTACTTTTTTATAGAAGAATGTGCGCAAAATTTTTTGCAAGAACAGAAGCGCACCACCGATTTCATCAAAAAGAGATACTACAAAGGTCATGCGCTAAGAACCTCAGAAAGAAAGTCTTTCACCAAAGGGTGTTCCGAGCGCTTCAGTTCATCAGGAGTCCCTTGCGCCACAATCTGTCCTTTATCCAAAACCACAATGCGATCTGCAATCGACAGCGCGCAGTTCATGTCATGACTGACCACCAGCGAGGTGGTCTTGAGCTCTCGAGAAAGATCTAAAATCAATTGGTTCACGGCGGTTGTAGTTACAGGATCTAACCCTGTTGTGGGCTCGTCAAACAACAAGATCCGAGGCTCCAAGGCTACAGTCCGAGCCAAACTCACCCGCTTTTGCATTCCATAAGAAATCTGCCCGGGGCGTTTATTTTCGATGCCCGCAAGATGCACTAAGCGCAAAGCTTTCTCGACTTTTTCACGGATTACTTTTTCTTCCAGTTGATAGTGGCGGCGCAGGCCAAAGGCGACATTTTCAAAAACCGTCAAAGAGTCAAAAAGAGCCGGATGTTGAAAGACCATTCCGCATTTTTTGCGAATTGGAAGATATTGCTCTTCAGAAAACTTAGAAACCTCTTCGTCATCAATCCAGATCTCTCCCTCATCGGGCGTGAGAAGGCCCACCAGATTTTTCAAAAGAACGGACTTTCCTGTCCCAGATGTCCCCAGAATGAATATGATTTCACCTTCGCGAATCTTAAGACTCAATCCGCTGAGTACTGTTCTTGAACCAAATCTCTTAACGAAGTTTTTAAATTCTATCACTCAACAATTTTAGAGGGCGCCGTTGTACTGGGTCAACCGACAAAAGCGTGACCTTTGCAATATTCCAGGGCCTCTTGTTGTTCCCTGCCCCCTATCTCAAGATCAAGAAATAGAGGAGGCACAATGGCTAACAATACGAATCCCGTTGTTTGGTTTGAAATTCCCGCAAAAGATATCATGCGCGCAAAAAAGTTTTACGAGGGCGCATTCAATTTTTCCATGACTCTCAACGAGATGGGTTCCATGAAAATGGCATGGTTTCCTTGGATCGACAAAGCTCCCGGCACGACTGGGTCTTTGGTTGAAAGTGCCGGCTATCAACCTTCACATGCAGGTACCACGATTTACTTTTCCGTCAGTGATATTGATGGAGCCCTTCTAAAAATCGAACAAAACGGAGGAAAGACCCTGAATAAAAAAACCAGCATCGGTCAGTATGGTTTTGTTGCTCACTTTGAAGATACCGAGGGAAATCGCCTTGCCCTTCATGCTATGAACTAATCGCTAGGCCATCGTGGTAAGAGGTCCCTGCAAGAGACCTCTTACAAATTGATGCACTCGGGGATCAGAGTACTGCTTGGTTTGCTCGGGAGTTCCGGTGATCAACACTTGTTGATCAATAACCACTCCGATTCTGTCAGCCATCTGATAAGCGCGATTCATATCATTCGTGATAGCCACAACAGTGGAGCCTTTTTCTTTTTTGAGTTTTAAAATCAACTCGATAATCTTTTTGGAGGTGATCGGATCCAACCCCGCGGTTGGATCATCGTAAAAAATAATCTCTGGATCTAGAGCCAGGGCTCTAGCAATACCCAAGCGCTTTTGCATCCCCCCGCTGATTTCGTCAGGATACAAATCACGAGCATGTGGAATTCCCACGGCATCTAAATAGAGTTCAGCTCTTTTTGTTATTTCCCAATCCGTTAACTTTGTTGTTTCACGCAACGGAAAGCAGATATTTTCGACACAAGTCAGAGAGTCAAATAGGGCATTTTTTTGGAACAAAATTCCCATCTTTTTTAAGAGCGGAAGACGCTGCTTATTGCTTAGCGTTAGCCAGTCCTGCTGTTCAATAAAAACTTTGCCATTTTGAGGGGTTACAAGGCCCGACATGGTTTTAAGCAAGGTTGTTTTTCCCTGCCCACTGGGGCCCACAATAACGAAACATTCCCCAGGTGCAATGTCCAAGTTGATGTTCTTCAGAACCACGTGATTCTCAAAGGCGACTGTGATGTCTTTCAGGCTGATCATACTCATAGGGGGCCGTCCAGTTCTTGCTCTCTAAGGTCTCTGCGCCGAGCAGTAATGGTTGTCTCTAAATACGATTTGATATTGAATGTGTCATCGAACGCAAGTTTTAATTTTTTCCATTCATTTTGCAGCCTTAAGGAGAATGAGTCATGGCTTACAAAAGAAATAAGATTGCTGTTATCGGAGCAGGGTTCGTAGGTTCTACAACTGCTCACTGGGCAGCTCAAAAAGAAATCGGTGACGTTGTTATTTTGGACATCAACGAAGGTGCCGCTATCGGTAAATCTTTGGATCTTTTCCAATCAGCGCCGATCGAACTGTTTGATTCAAAAGTTAAAGGAACCAACAAGTACGAAGATATCGCTGACTCTGACGTTGTCATCATCACTGCGGGTATGCCTCGTAAGCCTGGTATGAGCCGCGATGAACTCGTTGGCGTCAACGCGAAAATTGTTAAAGACGTTTGTGACGGCATCAAAAAGTATGCGCCAAATTCTTTCGTTATCGTTGTTTGCAACCCTATGGACGTTATGGCGGTTTACGCAAAACAACTTCTTGGCTTCCCTCGCGAGCGCGTTCTGGGAATGGGTGGCTGCTTGGATTCAGCGCGATTCCGTGCTTTCATCGCTGAAGAACTCAACGTCTCTGTTAAAGACGTCACTGGTATCGTTATCGGTAACCACGGTGATGCGATGATGCCGCTTGTTCGTATGGCTTCTGTTTCTGGCGTGCCTTTGACAGACCTCTTGCCTGCTGAAAAAATCGCAGCCATCGTTCAGCGCACTAAAACTGCGGGTGCTGAAATCGGTGGTCACCTTAAAACGGGATCTGCTTACTACGCTCCTTCTCGTGGTGCTGTGGAAATGGCTGAAGCCATTCTTAAAGACCAAAAACGCGTATTGCCTGTGGCGGTTGAGCTTCACGGCGAATTCGGCGTTAACGACAAGTTGATGGTTGGTGTTCTTGCGAAAATCGGCGGCAAGGGCATGGAAGGCATCATTGATCTTAAAATGAATGCTGACGAAAAGGCTGAATTCGACAAGTCCGTCGAGGCCGTTCGCACATTGGTTTCTGCTCTTAAAAACGTACAATAAGCGCTGATTGCGCAATATGTGGAAGCCCCCCGAGTGGGGGCTTTAACCGGAAGAAATTTGGAGACAATATAAAATGAATATTCATGAGTATCAGGCCAAAGAGATCCTCAGAAAATTTGGAGTTGCGACACTTAAAGGTAAAGTGGCGCATTCCCCTGAGGAGGCCGTGGCTGCGGCAAAAGAAATGGGTGGAAATATTTGGGTTGTGAAAGCTCAAATTCATGCTGGCGGTCGCGGTAAGGGCGGCGGGGTTAAGATTGCGAAGACTTTGGATGAAGTCGGTGAGCTTACCAAGAAAATGATCGGCATGACTTTGGTGACTCACCAAACAGGCCCTGAAGGTAAAGTCGTTCAAAAAGTTTTCATCGAACAGGGTTGCAACATTGCAAAAGAATACTACGTTGCCTGCCTGATCGACCGTGCAACCGGAAGAGCTGCGATGATGGCGTCTTCTGAGGGCGGTATGGATATCGAGGAAGTGGCTGAACACAATCCAAACGCGATCAAAAAGGTCGACATCGACCCCACTATTGGCTTGGCTCCATTCCAAGCTCGCGAATTGGCATTTGAAATCGGCATGGCTCCAGAAATCGTTAACAAGGCTGTGAAATTCTTCATGGGTCTTTACAACGCTTTTGTAACAACAGATTGTTCTATCGCCGAAATCAATCCTTTGGTGGTGACCAAAGAGGGTGAAGTTCTTTGTTTGGATGCAAAAATGAACTTCGATTCAAACGCTCTTTACAGACATCAAGACATCGTTGAAATGCGCGACCTTAACGAAGAAGAGCCTTCTGAAATCGAAGCCTCTAAGTATGACCTTGCGTTCATCAAGCTTGATGGAAACATCGGCTGTCTTGTAAACGGTGCGGGTCTGGCGATGGCGACTTTGGACATCATCAAGTTGCACGGATCTTCTCCTGCCAACTTCTTGGATGTCGGCGGCGGCGCTAACAAAGAAAAAGTGACTGCGGCCTTCAAAATCATTTTGAAAGATCCAAACGTAAAAGGAATCCTTGTGAACATCTTCGGTGGTATCATGAAATGTGACATCATTGCAGAAGGTGTGATCGCGGCTTCTAAAGAGCTTGGCTTGAAGGTTCCACTTGTTGTGCGTCTTGAAGGTACAAATGTGGAGCTTGGTAAAAAAATGTTGAGAGAAAGCGGATTGAACATCACTCCTGCTGACGACCTCACAGATGCAGCTAAAAAGATCGTGGCTGCGGTTAAAGGATAATCGACATGGCAATTCTTATTAACAAAGACACTAAAGTTATCTGCCAAGGTTTCACTGGCGCTCAAGGTACTTTCCACTCTGAGCAGGCTTTGGCTTATGGAACAAAAATGGTGGGCGGCGTGACTCCTGGAAAAGGTGGCACAACTCACATCGGTCTTCCTGTGTTCAACACAGTAAAAGAAGCCAAAGCAGCGACTGGTTGTAATGCTTCTGTGATCTTCGTTCCTCCTCCGTTTGCTGCGGACTCTATTATGGAAGCGGTGGATGCGGATTTGGATCTGGTTATCTGTATCACTGAAGGCATTCCAGTTTTGGACATGGTGAAGGTGAAGAAATTCATGCAAGGCAAGCGCACTCGTTTGATTGGTCCTAACTGCCCCGGCGTGATCACTCCTGGCGCATGTAAGATCGGCATTATGCCTGCCCACATCCACAAACCAGGCCGTATCGGTGTTCTTTCACGTTCTGGAACTTTGACTTACGAAGCCGTTGGTCAGTTGACCGCCTTGGGTCTTGGCCAGTCCACTTGCGTAGGTATCGGTGGTGACCCCGTGAACGGAACGAACTTCATCGACGTTTTGAAGATGTTCAATGAAGATCCAGACACTGACGCTGTGATCATGATCGGCGAAATCGGTGGATCTGCAGAGGAAGAAGCTGCGGAATACATCAAAAAGAACTTCAAAAAACCTGTGGCGGCGTTTATTGCCGGTGCTGCGGCCCCTGCTGGAAAACGTATGGGTCACGCGGGCGCTATCATCAGTGGCGGCAAGGGAACTGCGGAGGCTAAATTCGCGGCTCTTGAAGCAGCAGGATGTAAGATTGCTCGCAGCCCAGCGGATATGGGTACAACTTTGAAGTCTATGTTGAAATAGATCTTACGAAGATATGTATAATAAAAAACCCACGGCAGAAATGTCGTGGGTTTTTTTGTTTTCTAAGTTTGAATTCACCAAGAACCTACTCTACGGCTCCATCATCAATCCACTTTTTCAACATATCACGAGCTTCCTCGCTGAAAGGCATTCCTTGTGGAGGCATTGTTTTTTCCAACACAACACGAGTGTAGATCTTGTCTTTGCGGCCGCTCACGATAGAGAACGCTCCCCAGTTGGGCATAAGATCACCCGAATTCTCGTTGTGACAAAGAGCACAGTATTGATCAAAAACGGCTGTTTTAACTTTCGCATAAGTCAAAATTTCGCCCTCAGAAGAAGTCGGCGGCTGTTGTGGCGCCGGAGCGGGAGCGGGCTCGGATGGAGTCTCTGGAGCTGGTGCCGATGGCTGTTCCGGTTTTGCCACTTGAGTAGGAGGATTGCTCACCACTCCACCGCCTTCGGGCGCACCGAGCTTCAACCACTCTGCCACCAAAGCGCGTTCGTCATCCGTCATAGGCATACCCAACGGCATGTCTCTTTTAATAACGACGCGATCTAAAAGACGATCTTTTTTGGCAAAACTCACTTCATAGCTATTCCAGTTAGGAATTGCAGAGCCCTCATTGTGACAAGCGGAACAAACACGTTGAAAAATAGGTTTGATGTCTCGAGCATATGTCACAGCGGCATCACCGGCACCGGCCTGAGTGTTCGCACCCGCACTTACTTTTGTGCGATCAACAACCATATGCTTGTCGCCGCAAGAAACCAAAACCAACATAGGGAGAAGAAGTAAAAGCTTTTTCATACACAAGCCTTTCTATAACCACGCGTGAAGGATAAAATAGAAACTGTCTTTATTTGCTCTAACGCTTTCTTGCGGTACTTCTTTAACAGAAGACTCCGCCTTTTCATAGCGAACTAGGATATTCGTAGTTGCTGTGAAAAAATGTTTAAAGCCCACGCCATGGCGCTGAAACACATCCCCAGAAAACTTCTGATCTAAAGCTATACGATCATATCTATATTGCAAAACCCACCAAGGGTTGATTTCAAAATTGGCTTCCGCACCCATTCCCAAAGACTCACTTTTTTCAAGGGCCGCCTGCAAAGCCAAATCAGAACCAGGAATGAACTGACCCATATTGATGGCATTATACTTTTGATTGTTCCACCCTTGTGCCCACACCACTTCACCCAACACATGTAGCGGGATGAACAAGCGAGTTCTCTCGAGCGAAATCGCACTGTAAGCGCTCACCGCTTGAACATCTTTGACAATCAAAGATTGATCGTTGCGATAGCTCAACCCTAAGAAGCCGGGATAAAAAGACGGACTGAAGCGAGCATTAAGAATCGCAGCACTTGTCTGTTCAGGAGTCGTCGGAGTTCCGCCAGTGAATTTACCCCCTTGAGCAAATCCTGTCGTTAAAGCGAAGTCGATGTGAGCCCGCTCAGAAAGATCCTTCGAATAAGCTCCGCCCATTTCAAAGTCATAGATCGTCGACTTAGTCTGTAAACGAGTGAACGCACGATGTTCGTCAGTCAGAAGTCCAAACGGCGCCAAGAAACGACCGATCGTCCACACACTGGTCTCATCGGGAATGAATTGCAGATACGCCTCACGAGGACCATTGGCAGCGACCGTTCCCATGTCGTAAGCTAAAACGATTTGTGAACGAACTTTATCGCCGTCCTTTTCAATTGGAAGACTTGCTCCGGCCACGGCACTCATCAGAGCCATACCGTTATTGGCCTCGGTCGCTCTGTTAGGATAAAGACCGTTCATGCGCAAATCGATATGCCAGTATTTCTTTTCGCCATCCCACACACCCTGACGAGCTCTCCAGCCATAGAACTTTCCATTGGGATTTCGTAAGCCGCCACCGCCGGGGTTGTAATGACAAGACTGACAGTTATTAATACCAAGACGAGCTGCATACTCGGGACGAGCCCAGGCTTGGCCGACAACTAATAGTAAAATAAGAGATAAAAATATTCTGTTCATATAAGCCACTTTTCTATGACGCTCTTATAAATGAATTCTTTGTGACGCCCCATGACGCGCGTCATGTTTGTTACAAACTTTTTAGGATATCACCTCCCTACTGATTGAAATCGCGGGTAAGGAGCGACGTATGGGATTTAATAAAGTGTTGGGACTATTGATGTTTTTAATTTCTTCTTACAGTCATGCTGGGGTGGGCACTCCTCCGGCCGCAGCGAACGCTTGTATCGGATGCCACGGTTCTGGTGGCGTAAGCGCAAGCCCTCTATGGCCCAACCTTGCGGGGCAGAAAGAGGGCTACATTTCAAAGCAGCTTCAGGACTTTAAAAGCGGACAAAGAAAAGACCCTTTGATGAGCCCCATCTCCCTGTCCCTTTCGGACCAAGATATTTCTGATCTGGCGAAGTATTTCTCTAGCCTCAAATAGTATCCACGGCATTCGGGGCCTTCTTTGATCTGGAGGAGCCCCCAACTGTCGAAGTCTTAGACAACGTCATATAATTTTCCAAGCCATCCATTCGCCCCCCGAAGAATTCCCTCATATGATAAAAATGCTCACATGAAGAAAATGACGAGCCTCTTTGCCTCATTATTGATTGTCGCGTGCCCTCTTTTATCGTTCGCCGATGAGGACTCGTTTTCTCGAGGTCTCATTATCGCCGTCGATACCCGAGACCACGCCGCTTGCGAATCCACTCGAACTCGAGTGGCCGGGTTGACGTCAGCAAATATCTCAAATATCTGCGCTCAGGATGGGCGAAACCCTATCAGTGTTGTCGTCATCACCAAGTCCATTTCTGAATTTGATTACCTGGCGGACGTTGTTTCTGAAGATACAAACCAAAAACGCCAAACTCTGGCCTCTATCACTCACCCAACATTAGGGGTGATGTTTTTCCTTCCTCGCTCCGAACACAATAATCAGTACTTCAGACTCCTCAGTCAGAGAGAAAAATCAAATATCACTATTTTTCGCCAGGCAGATTTTGGCGGCATGCAAGAGCGGCGGGACCGTGTTCTCACTGTTTCTTTTATGTTAAGAGCGGCGCCTCACCAAAACGAAGTCAAAGACGAAAAGATTGTCTCTTCTGTTGGACGCCGTCTTGTTTTTAGCAAGGGTGAGATTGAATCCCCAAGTCGTTCTCAAGCCAAAGGCATTATCAACGCAGCGGCGGGCATCGTAGACACCATCAACAGTGCTCTAGAAAAAGGCACGCAGGAAAACACTTCGGTTACTGCCTTTCGCCCTCAATGTGCCCCGGAACCCGTCTGTGCCGAAAGCAGAGGCCTCACCCTGGGTGTGAGCTTTATCTTCCGTTTTTAAGTGGCCCGGATGAATATAGTGCACACCATGACCCTTGGCGGCAAATTTCATTGACAGCATCCCGGGGCCAAGCGCATATGTAGGCCCATCAGGAGACCTAACATGAAGAAATTATTAGTTTTTGTCTTGTTGGCAGCAAGCCCTGCCTTCGCCGGTCGTATCGATGAAATCGTGATCATGACCACCGAAAGCGTAGAAGAGACTTTGAATCTTTTAAATGGCGATCAGACCTACGAGATCACCTCCCAAGATTTTACCACGGCAGCCCCCGGAAACGAGCTGGCTGTTGAGACTCAACTGGTCGTTAGGAACATGCACACCGGACGCAACCAAGAGTGGACATGTGTCACTCAATTCGTTAAAACTCCAAAGTTCTTTGAAGTATCTGAAACAGTTTGTAAATAAAAAGGAGATTCCATGGCTATCGAACAAACTTTCTCAATCATTAAGCCCAACGCAATGAAAAAAAATGCGATCGGCGACATCATCAGCATGTTTGAAGCAAACGGCTTGAAAATCGCTGCTGCAAAAATCACTGTTCTTTCTAAATCAAAAGCAGAAGAGTTCTATGCTGAACACAAAGAGCGCCCTTTCTTCGGCGAACTTGTTTCTTTCATGACTTCTGGACCTGTTTGTTTGATGTGCCTACAAGGTGAGAACGCTGTTTTGAAAAACCGCGAAATCATGGGCGCTACTGATCCTAAAAAAGCCAACGCAGGCACTGTTCGCGCTAAATTCGGCGACAACGTTGGCGAAAACGCTGTTCACGGTTCTGACAGCGCGGCTTCAGCTGCTCGCGAACTTGCTTTGTTCTTTGAAAAACAAGAAATCTGCAACGTTTAATTATTTTTTTGAGAGACTCTAATGTCTGCAAAAACAAGCAAGGGGGGAGCACAAGCTCCCCTTCTTGGTTCTAAGATCAAACTGCATATAGAAAAACTTGCCATTGGCGGTGCTGGAGTCGCGCGACACGAAGGCGTGGTTGTCTTCGTTCCTCAAGCAGCGCCCAATGAAGACGTCCTTGCGGAAGTGACCTTAGTCAAAAAGAACTTCGCCGAAGCAAAGCTTGTCGAAGTCCTTAAGCCAAGTCCATTTCGTCGTGAGCCTCCCTGCCCGGTGGCCTCTATTTGCGGCGGTTGCAATTGGCAACACCTCACTGAAGATGAACAACGAAAACAGAAAGAACAGCTTGTTCTAGAAACAATCAAGAAGTTCAATCCTTCTTTGAGTTTTGACTATTTGCCTATCAAGGAAAGTCCTCGTTCTTTAAGATATCGCAATCGCATTCAGCCCAAATTTAAACACAATCAGTTTGGGTTTTTCGCCAGAAACTCTCACGACATTGTGGAAATCACGGATTGCCTGATCACTGAAGAGGCGCTCACCCAAAAGTTTTCCGAGGTGAAAACCTGGGCTCAACAGAAGAACTCTAAAGAGCTTCAACGCCTTGAAATGTACATCTCTGAAGAAGGCTCTGTTCGTTATGGGCTGATCACCGATGAAGACGATGGAATTGGTTTTTCTCAGGTCAATCGCTTTCAGAATGAAGATCTTGTCCAAACAGCTCTCGACTGGGCCGGAGAAAACGACTATCAGAATATTTTTGATCTGTATGCCGGGGCAGGAAACTTTACCTTTCCCTTTGCCCAGAAGTTTAAAAATGCTCAAATCACAGGCGTCGAATTGAATCCTAAGTTGGTCGAAAAGGCCAAATCTAAGATCAAAGAAAAACGCATGAAGTACTTTCTTTCGGATGTAGAGTCTTACATGCGTCGAGCCGTGATTGGCCCCCAAGATCTTGTGGTTTTAGATCCTCCCCGGGCCGGAGCCAGTGAGTATATCATGCGTGCCCTTGCCGCTGCTCGACCCAAGAGAATCATTTATATCAGTTGCCATCCCGTGTCTCTGGCGCGAGATCTTAACTGGATCTTTGCGTGGTCACAGAAACTAGGTACTCCCATGAAGCTCGCGCGGGTTCAAGCCTTTGAGATGTTTCCTCAAACCGACCATGTTGAGACTATTGCAGAGCTCAGGGTTGACTCTTAGTCCTCTAATGATACCTTTTTAACATGCGTAAATGGATTATCGCTCTCTGTTCGCTTGCCATGCTGGGTTGCGCCAGTTGGGGGCAGCAGGATAAGAATAAGGCTGACCTCTACCTTCGATTGGGTACAACCCAACTCGAAAGTGGCAACTATCCCTATGCCCTTCGCGACCTTCTCAAAGCCGAAGAGCTGGATGCCAGCAATCCGGTCACCCAAAATAACCTCGGTTTAGTCTATTTTTTCCGCGAACGTTATGACCTGGCTGAAAAACATCTTCGCAAGGCTTTGAGCCTGGATTCTAAATATTCTGAAGCCCGAAATAATCTTTCTCGGGTTTTGATCGAAGAAGGAAAGTTCTCTGAAGCCGAAAAAGAACTGCAAGTCGTGATTGATGATCTCACCTATGCCAGTCCCGAAAAGGCCTATATTAATTTAGGCCTAGCGAAGTTCAATCAAAAGGACTACCTGCCCGCTCGCGCAGCCTTCATAAAAGTTCTCAACACGACTCCCGATGACTGCGTGGCAAGCACTTACTTCGGTCGCACCTTCTTTGAAACGGAAGACTACACAAGGGCTGCGGAGGCTTTGGACCGCGCCATTGGATTCTGTCAAAAAAACTTGTACGATGAACCCCATTACTACAGTGCCTTGGCCTACTATCGATTGGGCGACAAATCAAAGTCGGTCGCACGATTTGAAGAGTTGATAAAGTACTATCCCACCGGAAAGTACCGAGACAAGGCCAAGGGAATGCTCAGCTTGATTCGAAAGGGACATTGATGAAAAAGACTGGCGAAATTTTAAAGAAAGCCCGCGAAGAAAAAGGCCTCTCTCTTCATGAAATTGGTCTTTCTTTAAAAATTAACAGCAAAGTTTTAAAAGCCATCGAAGAGGGAGATGATGCCCATCTTCCCGCAAAAACCTTCTTGCGCGGCTTTGTGCAAAGTTACGCTAACTTTCTTCATCTTGATTCTGAAAAAGTTCTCGCTGTTTTTTATGAAGAGATGGGCTCGACAAAACCAAAACCTTACATTCGTGTCGAAGATGAAGTTCAGCCTCAATCCGCGATAGAACAAGCCCCTGTCGGTGCCACAGAAAGCGCACCGGCTCCTTCTGAAGCTGCGACAGTCACGCCGATTCGCAAAGCGCCTCCTGCCTCAGGCAAATCGGATGGACTTCAGTCTCTTCAAGAAAATAAAACAAACAAAACAATCGCAATCGCGATTGTCGGGGTTGTTCTTGTTGGTTTGATTATCTTCACCAAGAAAATGATCGACAAATATTCCAAAGAGGCCGAAGTCCCCAGCAATGAAGTGGCTCAAACTATCGAAGGGGTCACCCCCGTTGCAACAGAAACCTCTCCACTCACAGAGGTGGATACAGGCGCTGAAACCGCGGTGACGCCAGGACCTTTGAGTACTCTGACACCCAGCCCGACATCGGCTCCCGTTTCGATGCCATCACCCACTCCTTCGGCGACTCCGGCGGCCTCCGTAAAGGTGACACCAACACCTTCTGCGACACCCACTTCTTCACCTGTGGCGACACCGACACCCTCGGCGACTCCCACCCCGACCGTGGCAGCAAGTCCTACACCGACCCCAACTCCAAAGCCCGCAGAAGCTAATAAGCCTGTCGAGTTGATCGTATAAGCTTTAGATACCGTCGAAAT
>JAHRXB010000002.1 GCA_019104905.1 Bdellovibrio sp. | reverse complement strand
CCTCTTTGTAAATGACACCTTCAGAATTAAAGAGGGCGTAACCCCATCCATTGGTTGCGGCATATTTTTTCGAGTCTTTGACCATGAACTGAAAACGTCGATTCGTGCTGGGCACCATCGAACTTGGGAAGTGAGGATCTTGGGCCGTGATATAGGCAGTCTTCCCGAAGGCACTTCCCTCTGGGTAACTCTTTTTGCTTTCCGAAAGAAGGTGCTGAAAAGCAATGTTGTTGGCATATATAAATCTCAGCTCTTTATTGTCATTCCGGTAGCGCACAGTGACCAGGTTCCACTCTGTTGGGAAATTCTTGTATTTTTCAAAGGAGATCTGGTTCATTTCGCTCTTTTTAGAGGTGGCGGGGATTTCGAAATAAGCGTTGGCGACCAATGTTAAAAGAAGCGTGAAAAATATTTGCATATAGATAATTGTGTTAGAGAATGTCGAGAGTTACAAGAGGCAAAACGAGACGTATTTTGAGATGTCGATATCTTCAAAAGTGAGGCAGAGATGTTTTTTTCGTCGTGGCGATCTTTAATTGGCGGTCTCGTCATTCCGCTATTCTTGGTAAATGTGAGCCATGGGCAGAGCCGGGATCGAATTCTTTCTTCTTTGGCCTTATGTCAGAGTGAAGGAGGGGGCTTTTCGGAAGAAGGGGAAGGGGCCGATCTTCTGCTTTCGCAGCGAGTTCTTTTTGCCGCCGCGCTTCTGGGAGAGAGTCCCGCTAACTGGCAAGTGAATGGCAAAGGGCCTGATGCCTATTTTGTGAGTGAATTTCAAAAATTACCTGAAAGTCTTCGTCGTGCCAGAATCTTAGTTTTCGTTTCAGCTCTAGCACTGTTGCAAGGGGATGAGCATGAGGACACTAAGGACAAGGTTCTCAAAATCTTGGATGAGCAGTATGTTGAAGGTCAATTTGGATCCCCTGATTTATTGATCGACGACGCTCGATTTATAACGATGCTGCCCTTGTTAAAACAAAAAGGGTGGGCCAGAAATTGGGGGCCAGAAAAAGTGGCCAGTATTGAGAAGTTTATCTTGTCTCATCAGCGCGAAGATGGAGGATGGGCCTTTTCAACAAAGGATCTTCCGTCGGATATAGAATCCAGCTTGTTGATGGCAGAGTCCTTAAACTATTTCCAGCGCCACGACGTAAGCAAGGCCAAGAGCAAGGTGATTGCTTATATCAAAAAGAATCGAGATATTGTGGCGCCGATGACGTCTCAGCTGATGAACTCAGTGCAGTTGTCTCAAGAGATATACGTGCGGCACAAACTCAATTTTCCGGACTCGAAGATTGAGAAAGAGTTCCAGTCGTATTTCATGGACAATGGATATTTCCGCTGGACAAAGTCCACCTACTCCAATCCGTGCCTTGTGACCGCATTGGCTGTGAGTGGTGTGGTCAAGAAAGGCCTCGGAGATTTGAATTTGCAAAATCTCAAAAAAATTCAGCGTGTGCGTGAAGTTAAAGTCTCTCCCGTTTTAAAGCTATCAGAATTAAAACCTGTGAGGGTTGTTGTCAGTTTGAACGGCAAACTCCTTTTGGATGACACCTTTAAATTAACAAAGGTCAACTCTTTGGATCCTGTTTTTAAAGATGAACGAGCTTTTGACAGGCCTAGTGCGTATTCAGCATTGATTTTAGCTTTGCAAAGACGGGGGCTTCCTTTCGGAAATGATGTCCAGTATGGCTATAGAATTTCCGAGATCGACGGTGTTCCTCTTCAAGAATTGAATTTTAAAGTCAATGGGTTGGGGAGCGAAGTCACTATGCTTCAATATCTCTTAAAAGGCGGCGAAGAACTTTATTTCTTTAATGACAGTTTTTGGACTGGCTCTTTGCGGGCTCAGGTGGAGGACGTGAGTTTTAGAAACATCAAAGGGCGTATTCTGCAGAATAAGCCCGTTGAGAATATCTGGGATCCCGCAGGTGGGGTGCATATGAAGTCTTCGTTTGGGAGCCTTCTCGAGTCAGACTCAGAGGGGAGATTTGAGATTCCACGCTCTCTATTTTCTGGGACATCTTACACACTACAGAAAGCTGGATTTATTCCTCTTGAAACAGTTTCTGTTGAACCTGCGCTAGTGTGGGGCTTTAAAAAGTATGGCCCCTGGGGACTGCCTTTGGTTTTCTTCGCGGGGCTTGCGAGCTACTTCCTTTTCAGAAAGAGGTCTCGCTCTAGGGATGGCGGATAAACTCTTTTTTTGCTTTTAAGAATTGTCCATGGAATTTTTTGCTGTTCATGAGGAGATCGACGAACTGTCGTGCTACCAGGAATCCGGCCAAGGAATCACTGGGGTAGTGAACGCCGGCGAGTTCTCGGTGTTTTGCAATGTGGAAGGCGGAATCCATATAGGAAGATTTCATTTGGGGATTTAGTTCTGAAAAGATAAGAGCAAAGGTGTAGGCTTGCATCGAATGTCCACTGGGGTAAGCGGGATGTGGAGGTATTTCGATTGCAGGTTTTAAAGTTTTTTCGATAAAACTGGGGCGCACGCGATCGTAGTTCTTCTTGAGGCCTAAGATAACAAGGCCAAGATCGTGTTCAATCATTTTTAGTAACGCCGCTGTCTCGGGGTAGCCATCGTCTTTGAGTTTGTAAATGACTCGATCGCCGATTTTGAACTGCCAAGTGTAAAGCTCCGATTTAATGACTTCTATATCTTCAGGGGTCCTCTTTTCTTGCAGAGCTTTGAGATGTTCCAGATCTCTCTGGTTTCTCTCTGAGCCTATCTCAGGAGGCGGGGGGATGGTGATCTTATACGTTGTCGGAAGAATTTGTGGGGCAAGTTGAAGGTGTTTTAGTAAAACCGGATCCCAGGTTTGGGTGTTGGAGAAGGTGTGTTTCTTCTTCTCCGTCGGAGAATCCGCAACGGCTTTCCCTTTGAGTTCAAAATAGGGATCCAGGTCCCAGAGAGAATAGGCATGGGCGGGATGACAAAGAAGCAAAAAAAGGCCGAGTTTACTGAGAGCTGATGTTTCCTTGAACCCCATGATAGACGGTATAACCCTTTTCCGTAGTTTCAACAAGCTCTTCACCCATGCCTCCAGCTGTCGTTTCGACGTGATAACCTTTTGTTGTTTTTTGTTTGTTTGTGGAGGACGCGAAACCAGTCAGTGCTGCTTTGGGAATTTGTGAGCCAGCATTGCCAGACCAGATCGTGGCATCAAGAGAACAGCCTGTTAAAAAAAGAACTCCAAAAAGTGCCGACATGAAATAATTCATACAGATTTCATCGGCATTTTTTGATTAAAACTTAACTAAAGAGGTTTTGTTAGCAGCCGTAAGAAAACTGCCCTTCTCCATTATTGAGATAAGTTAAGTAGGCCTCTAACTCAGTTTGCTCCTGAGTCTTGGGTGTTTTTTTTGTCGTCTCAGGACGAGATGACTTCTTGATGGATTGTCTTTTATTTTTTTGTGAGGTGGATTTTTTTTTGGCCAAGACAAACTCCTTATTCCAAATTTTATCTTCTTACTTGGAAATGTCCACCGTAAATATCAATTTTTTCTTTTTGAGGCAGATCTATGCAGGGAGTGAGGGGAGCTCATCAATTCCCGTAGTTCCCAAAAAGACATGTCATACTCCAGGCTTTTTGGTGGGGGCTCGGCCAAGAGAGTTTTCGGGGCGGAATGGATTCGACATTCGTGTCCAGGAGAGATGTCGAGAATGAACAGGGGCGATTTTGAGTAGAAATTTTGGGAGGCATCCTGCTCATTCTTTAAGACCGAGGCTCCTTTATTGAATGCATGAAATGTCAGATAGTTGTCCGCATAGATGAGATTATCTTCGTGAAGATCACAAAAAAGAGTACCTGTAAGAGAAGGCTCTGCGAGGAACTTTGACGCCGTCTTGGGACGCAGACTCAAAGGCTGAAGTCTTTGCTTTAATGTCTCGAGATATTTAAATCTGTATATAGCCAAAGAAGAACGCTCGTTGGGAAGAACAACCAGAGGCTCATCAATGATGAGGTCGATATTTTTAAGGGAGTATTGTTTGGCCAACTGGGATATCTTTTTCAAAAAAGAATCAGAATCCCTCAAGCCCAAAAACTCAGGAGTGTTGATCGCAAAAAGAGTGATGTTGCTGATCTCTTCCTGAAGGGAGCTCTTTCGTATTGTCGACGAGGCCGTCTGTTCCCAGATAAGAGCTTGTCGTCTCCAGGCTTTGGGGAGGATGCGAAAGACTGTAGGATGAACTAAGAGAGTCTGATTCTTGTTGTGAGGTCTTGGGTGCTTTCGGAAAAATTGCCAAGCTAGATAAGCACCATCTCGTACAAATAGATATGGAATATCTTTGAGCGCTTCATAGTTTTCACTGTACTCAAATAGATTGACTGGAAATGTAAGGGCGCTATATCGCGTACTGAGAGGAAATAAGTTCCAAAAGATGCGAGATCCCTGAGACGATTCTTGAGCCGGCGGAGAGGTCAGAGCCTTCCAGTGAGTTAGGTAGTCCTGTGATTTGGCAATCTTTTCAAAGAGCCGCTTAAAACTATTTTGTGACGACATAAGAATTATAGAGACGAAGATATTCGTCATTGAAAAATTTTGAGTTCTCGTAAAAGAGCGGACCTGACTTACTTAAATGGGAAGGAAGTGATTTCATAAAAGAGTTAAAACCTAAAAAAGGAGGAGCTGGTACATTGTGTAGATCCTTTAGTTTGTTGGCCACAGCTTGGGTACTCATGAATTGCTGGGCTTCTTTGGCCAGCTTCTGTCTGTGAGCGAAGGGGCGAGATCCTTCCTGACAAAGAGCTATAATGGCATTAATAGCGGCTTTCTTGTTGAAAGAGGGACCCTGCGCATCAAGGTTCGTTGAAATAGCCGTGACAGAGGTGAGGCTTTCTGCGAACGAGTTAAAGCCTCCCCAAGAAGTCAGAATTGCAGGAGTCCCAGAGCAAAGGGCTTCAGCAGGTGACATTCCAAAATCTTCGTCGTTATGAAGGCTGAGGCTGATATAGGCATCTGCAAGATTATAAAGGCTGCACAACGAGCCTTCATTGAGATTGCCCAGATAAAGAATTCTTTTTGAGATTTCTGGAGACAGGCTATTTTTTAAAAGTGCATATTCTGAGAAGTACTGATTGAGGTTGTCGTGTTCATCGAGATAAGGGCGACCAAGATCGTCAAAATTTCCAGCCAACAACAGGTGAGGAGGTGCTTTTTTGTTTTTTAACAAATAAACAGAGGCCTCTTCGAAACATTTTATTAAAGAGAGTATTTGTTTTTGTCGACTCAGTCGGCCCGTGTAGAGAAGAATTTTGCTCTTGTCGAGGATACCAAGGTGGCGACGAAGTCCTGCGATCTTTGAAGGGGCCATAGGGCGAAAGACTTGGGTATCAATTGGAAAAGGAACGTGGACGCACTCGGCTGGTTTATTTAATAAAGAGAGAAGAAGGGCTCTTTGAGATTCCGAAGCGCATAACCAGCGTACTTGAAATTTTTTGAGATGTTTCTCCGTTTTCTTCCATTCTTTAATATAAAGAGGAAAATCCCCATAGACGTGAAAGTGTATTTCGGGTTTGCTTCTTCTATTCTTATAAATTTGAGAGAGACTCTCGATGATGGCGTGCGGATGAGGTTTGTGATCTACAAAAATCACAACTTGAGGATTTAAATGTATAAGATTCTCAGATATGGCTCTGACTTCGTGGGTCTCATTGTGAGCTCCACTAAAGAGAATAAAATTTGTCTCAATTCCAGAGAGTTTATACGCAAGTAAGAGATTCTTTTGTATGGACTGACAACTGATCCATTCACTTGATTTGTTTGAGGATATGATCGCCGCTCTATTGAACAAGAGTCCTCCGTCGAAAGGCTTATTGTCTCTAAGGATTAATATTATAGCAAGGCCGTCTTGCAAATCCATCTGATTACTGTACCCTAGATGGAGTATGAAAAATCCGGATCTGAAAAGAAGTTATCTAAGACATATTAATACCCTCTGTCTTCCCGGTAGTAGAACGTGCAGTATGGCATGTAAATACTGTTATGCCGGATATAATAAAATGGCATCGGCTCCTGACGGTGGCGTGAGTAAAGAGCTCATTGATAAAAGTTTGGATTTTTTGGTCGATCAGTTGCAGCCCATTTACCCACCGGTTTTAGTCATTGGTTTTGGTGGTGATCCGATCGAGGCTTTTGATTACGTCATGTATGCCCAAGAAAAGGTGGCTTCAGATAAGAAATACGCAGCGGTGAAAGTAATGATGAGTTCCACTCACGGGCAAACTTTGACTGAGACCCACATTCAGTATTTGGAGAAACACGGCGGGTATATTTCATTCAGCATTGATGGAACTCGTGAGAATCATCTTCGAACTCGAGCCTCTCGGGGGGCGGGTGTGGATTCCTATTCTCGAGTTCTCAAAGCCTATGAAAAAGCAAAAGATCGTTTATTCTGTTCCGTCAATGGGACGGTCACTCCCGACGGAAATTTGGCAGAGGATTTGACACATCTATATGATCTTGGATTTCGTACAATCACGATGTTGCCAGTACGTCCTGCCGAAACACAGAACTATGAATTCAATGATCCTTTTTTAGAAGCTTTAAAGAATCAGTATTCGAATCTGATAAAACATTTTAAGACCCTGGATGATCAGAAGCTGGCGGGAATTTTAAGTTCGATCACCAGTGAAGACTACTTCAATAAGTTTTTTAATCGCATTGTTTTTAAAAAGAATTTTCATAGAAAATGTGGCGCAGCCTTCAACTTCGTCTATGTTTCCGCGCAAGGGCAGATCACTCCGTGTGCTAGCTTCCGTCCTTATCAGGGAGAGCAGTATGTGATAGGCCATTTAGATACGGGCCTGGATCTAGAGAAGATTGCTCCTATTTTTGGTTTTAGCACTCATCATGTGGAACCGTGTAAAAGTTGTGAAGTGGAATCGGTTTGTAGTGGATTTTGCTTCTATAATTCGTTGCAAGCGACGGGCAGGGTCGATAAGCCCTTTGAAAAAGAGTGCGAGCTTGCAAAACACTTGGTTTATGAATTAAGAGATTTCATGGCTTATCTTGAATCTGAAAGGCCTCAGGTTTTAAAAGCGTACAAAGATCATTGTCAAAAGATCGAGGCCTTGGATCGGTCTTTTTTTGAGGCTCACTAAGATTGTCGTCTCGATAGAAGACATCTATACCACAATTTTAACCTCGAAAGTTATTTCTAATCGAGTTCTATAAAAATTCTTTTACAATAAAGATGATGAAGAAAAAAAGCAGTTTACTTGGACGTATCGGGATTCTCTATGTGTTGTCTCTTCCTCTTTGGGCGGGGGCGATTAACTTTAATACCAACAGTATGTGGCGAGCAGCCTCCGATTTTCTGGGACTCTACGGAGACGGTAGCGATGGAGTGTTGACGATCAGTGGTATTCCCAACGGTCCCGCCAATCCATATCAGATCAACACCACCAGTACATATCTGACGGCGGATGCGGCGGCGAATGCGACCTCTGTGACGGTTTCCTCGGCGGCCGGTTTTGCTGTAGGCCAAGAGATTCTTATCATCCAGATGGTGGGAGCTGATGCAGGAAAATATCAGTTTCGAACTCTTACGGGAGTCAGTGGCTCCGTTCTTTCTTTCTCCGGTGGTCTTTCCTCGGCATTTGCTTCGAGCAATAAGGTTCAAGTGGTCCGGGTCATGAAGTACTCAAACGTCACAATTAATTCCGGTGGTTTTTTGACCGTCCCTAGTTATAGTTCTGCGACAGGAACAGGGGGCGTTCTGGTTATGAAGGTCAGCGGAACACTGACCATTAACAACGGCGGAGGGGGGCTTGAGGGCCACGTCTCTGTCGGCGGAGGCTATGGAACATTTGTACCGCGAGGATTTACAGGGGGAGTCTCGGGAAATGGCGAGGGTCCATTGGGAGGATTGGCGGCTAGCAATGCGGGAGGCGGGAGTAGCAGTCCAGGCTCTAGTGATCGCTTAGTCATGGGGAGTGGTGGAGGCTCTTCGGCGGCAACAGGTGGACGAGGTGGGGGTGTGATCTTTATTAATGCCAACGCTTTAGTCTTAAATGGTGGAATTCGTGCGGATGGACAAACTCCTTCATCTGGAAATGCGGGTGGAGGTGCTGGAGGCGCCGTTTTCCTGCAAACAAACTCACTTACAACCTCGGCAACTTGTGGTCAGATTAGCTCTGTGAAAGGAAATCAAGCAGGGACAGGAACAGTGGGGGGCGACGGACGTATCTTTGTAAACTACAAGGACACGTTGGGTTGCACTCCTGGGGCCCCCTCTAACAATACGACCTATCAGAAGTTCTATCTGAAATAATGGAATACTATAGAATTAAAGAAGTCCTTTTAGAGCTGAATTTGCCACCGACAAACGAGTGGAGGGCTCCCTTGCTGAGGGACTTCTTTGCATTTGCTGAGATTACGGGTTCTGTGCCTAAAAAAATAGTGCAGATCGAAGTGATAGACTCAGTCGTTCCATCGACACGAAGAAGAAATAAATTTCTTTTCCAAAAACAAAAAAGAGTTACGAATTTGCGATTTGAGGTTCTTGTCGGGCGCACTCCCTGCGGAATACAAGCGACGGTTCTTCTTTACCAGGCGGAAGGGTTTTATTCTGACCTTTATAAGTTGATTCATTCCCTGGTTGGAGAAATGTTGGAAGATTTGGGCTATGTACGATTGCATGCCGCGCTATTTATTGAGAATGAACGATGGTGTCTTCTGGAAAGTCCTCCGGGCTTTGGTAAATCAACTCGATGCCTGAGAGTACTCAAGGACGGGGGGAGGGTTTTCACCGACGAATACGTTCTCTTTAAAGACGGCGAAGTTTTTCCCTTAGCCTTTCCTTTGTCCGTCGAACGCGGGAATCCTCTTTTATTGTCTTTTGTGGGGCATGAGGGATTCAAAGAGATGAATGCAAACAAGGTGATCTTAAAAACGAATCTTTTAGCACAGACAGACAAAGCTTCCTTGGATGTCCTTCTTGTTCCTAGGCAAGGCTTTTTCAGAGTGAGATTTCTGTTCCGAGTGTTACTGGGAATTGGCAATATTCAAATGATTCACTATCGTGTTAGGGCGGACTCTTTAAAAGGTTTAGCCCTTGGAGCACTCAGAAGAACTTGGGCGGGGCTATGGCTTCTTTTTCACGTACCAGTTCAAACCGTTCCTAAATTATCGACTGAAAAAAATCTTCAGTCTCCACAACAAGAACTTTCTTCGAGTCAGCTTAAAGTTGACCACTCGACCTAGTAGATCCAATTCGGGGACAGGGCTATCTTCATGGTCGCAGTTATACCCTTGGGTGATAAAGAGATACCCTTGGGCGACATGATCCCTCTGTATATTAAGAAGAACATGACAGAGAAGAAGATTGTTTTTCCTAAAAACAATAATATCGCCGGGCCTTAAATCCTGCATGGGGTTTAAGGTGGGGACGACGTGCAGTTCGTCTCCGTCATTGATTAGGGGACGCATGGAGTGGGCGCGAGCTTTGATTTTCAAGGAGCCCTTGTGGATCAGTTCAGATTGAATTTTCGAAAAATCAAGAGGGACGGTCATCGTTCACAACCAGGGTTGATTGATAATAGGCCAGAGCGTCCTCAGGGAGACCATCATAGACGAGG